>JAAEQP010000818.1 GCA_024231375.1 bacterium
TCGCTTCCTGATAGAGATCCCCGAGGAGTCTCGCGGAACCTTCCACATGGAACAGTTAGACGAGAATCCGGGAGTCTGCACCGACTGCGGCGGTCTTGTGACGGACCGCACCCGGCGGCACTGCCTAGTTTGGTTTTCCGCGTGGTTGAGCACCGAACGGATAGATAGGACGGGGTTGTTATCGTCCTCACGAACCTGCACGGTGGTGGTACCCGCGTTGACCGCGTAACTCAGGAACACATAGCAAGTGCCGGCAGGCTGTCGGCTGGGTTCCGCGGTTGGTGGGCCACGTCCAGGCGCCCTTCCGGCGGTGCGGACAGCTGCGACGACGAGTTCGTCGTGCTGGGGGAGGACACGACGGAGCGGGTGGTACTCATCCGCATTGAGAGTGTACCGGACCTACCGGCAGTCCACCGGCGGTGGATCGCGGTTGGCGTGCAGTACTTCGAAATGCCGGGCTGCCTCCCCTGGGGTCTCCCGCAGCGCGTACCGGCCCAGCAGTCCACCGACAACCAGCTGTTGTTGTGGCCCTGCAAAGACGGCAACCTGGCCATGTTTGAAGAGCGGTCTGCGGAGCTGCGACAGTGGCCCCTGCACACCAACACCCGATTGGCCGCGGTGCGTGGGGAGTCACCGTACTCGCCCCATTCGCCGCGATGCGCCTGCTGGCCCATTGTCGGTGGTGTCTGCGTAGCGACGTTCACCCCGGGAGGCTCTGGCGACGTGGTCTTCGCGTGGGTCGGGAACGCAACATGCATGAAGAAATACGTTCACGTGTTGCCAGGCTGGGTCTCGGAGGTGCGGGCTTCGATGAGTAACCACTTGCCACCCGCGCCGGGAAAACAGCCAAAGAAGGCACCGCGTGATGCAACAGCAACCAGGAGCGCCGTGGCTACCGTTGCCACGAAGCAGACGGGAAAGGTAGAGACATTGCAAATGGAACGCGACCGCGCCCTTGCTCTTCTTGATTCGTGCAAGAAACAGCTCCAGACGATGACCGCGGAGTTGGAAAAGGCGCGGTTGCAGAATTCCCGGTGTGCGCAAGAGAAGGCGGGCTGGACGAGGGAGATCGAGGCTCTGCGAGACCTCCTGCGTCTGACTACGGAAGAAGAGGAGACGCTCCGCTCGGAGAGGGTGGCGCTTCAGAACAGCGTTGATCGCGGCATCGCCGCCGCCCGCGCCGAACAAGAGGAGGCGGGGGCGCGTACCA
>JAAEQP010000819.1 GCA_024231375.1 bacterium
ACCTGGACTACGGGGTATCGGGGACAGACCTCCACGCGTCGGCGATCACGGAGCGGCTTGCCGAACTGGGGATGGTGTTTCACGAGGGGCATGACGCGGCCCATCTGGGCGATGCCGATTTGGTGGTGGTGTCGGAGGCGGTGCCGAAAGACAACGCGGAAGTGGCGGCAGCGCGGAAGCGGGGGACGCCGGTGTTGCACCGGAGTGAGCTGCTGGCGGACCTGATGCGGTTGAAGCCGAACGCGGTGGCCGTGGGCGGCACGCACGGGAAGACGACGACCACGAGCATGATCAGTGCGATTCTCGATCGGGCGAATATCGGGGCGACGAGCATCGTCGGGGGGGTCCTTCACCGGAGCGGCACGAACGCGCGGTGGGGAACAGGCGACTACCTGGTCGCGGAGGCGGACGAGCACGACGGTTCGTTTCTGCGGCTTCATCCAACCATCAGTGTGGTGACGAACATCGACGCGGAGCATCTCGAGTATTACGGGACGCTGGACAGGATCAAGCGGGCGTTCACGGATTTCTGCAACACGGTACCGTTCTATGGCTATTCGATTGTGTGTACCGACGACGCGAACGTTCGGTCGACGCTCGAGGACATCGAGAGCGTGTGTATCACGTACGGCCTGGAGGAAACGGAATCGGGCCCGTCGTTGCTTGGATCGAACGTGCGGCTGGCGCCGGTGGATCCGTCGAAGCCGCACGCGTCGCAACTGAGCAGCCTGCGGACCCAGATGGATGTGACGAGTCGCGATGACTTGATGCACATGACGGGACTTCTGGGCACGCTGGAGTTCAGTGCGATCGGGTCGCACAACGCGCGGAATGCCTTGGCGGCGTGCGCGGTGGGGCTGTGCCTGGGGATGCCGTTCCGGACGATAGCGGACGGGTTGCGGCTGTACGACGGGGTTCGGCGCCGGCTGCAAGTGCGCGGAGAACACAACGGCATCACCGTTGTGGAGGATTACGCGCATCATCCGACGGAGATCGAGAGCACGCTGGAAGCGGTGCGCTGGGTGGAACCAAATCGGGTAATTTGCATTTTTCAGCCACATCTGTACAGCCGGACAAAATTCTTCTATGACGACTTTGCGCGCGTGCTGGCCTTGGCCGACCGCGCGGTCGTGACGGACATCTATCCGGCGCGCGAGGAGCCGATGCCGGGAGTGGACTCGGGGTTGGTCGTGGACGCGGCGTTGGAGGCCGGTGCCCGGCAGGTTGAATTGGTTAATGACATGAACGCGGTTCCGGCCATGCTGGCGCCGGACCTGGCTTCCGGCGACCTGGTCCTCGTCCTTGGAGCAGGCAACATCAATCAGATCGTGGAGCCCCTGATGGCGGAGCTAGGCAAGGACTGATGCGCGTACGACACAAGAAGAAAGGCCGCAAAGGCGATCGTCCCGGGACGGGGGGGCGCCCTGGAACGGGGGGGCGCCCCAAGAAACGGGTGGCGCGGGTCGTCATCGGGTTGATGGTGAAGCTGCTGTGCTTGATCGCGTTACCGGCGGTGGGCGCCTATGCGCTTCGGGACCATTTGGGGACGGAACGGTATACGGTCCAGACGATCATGGTGGACGGGACGCGGGTGTTGGATCCGAACGCGGTTGTGCGGGAATCGGGCGTGACGAACGAGGACTTGCTGCTGTTGGTGGACGTGGATGCCGTGGCGGGCAATGTAGCGGAAATGTCCTACGTAAAGGAGTGCTGGGCGACGCGCGAGTTTCCTGACACGGTCTACATTTTCGTGACCGAACGCGTGGCCGTGGCGACGCTTCTGATCAACAACCGGTGGTACGCCATCGATGAGGAGTGCGTGGTGTTGCGGGAATTATCGCTGGATGAGGCGTATCCCGGTCCGCTGATTACGTCGATTCCAAACCTGGGGAGCGTGGCGGAGAGTCAGGAACTCGGGCAAGAGGAACTGAACGCGGCGTTGGGCGTGTGGCAAGCATTCTCGACGGCGCAGATTTCGGGGGAAGTTGCGGTATCGGAAATCGCTGCCCTGCACGTGAACGACATTCGTATGTATTGCGAAGGGCTGCCGTTTGAGGTGCGGTGGGGACGAGACGACTTCGATGCGCAGGCTCGACGGTTAGACGTTCTGTGGCGAGAGAAGGGAAAGAACCTGCCTTGCCAAGAATACCTCGACCTCCGGTTCGGTCGGGACTTGGCGTGGAGATAGCGGGCGAGTGACAGGGAAGCGAGAGACGACAACGCATTCGGCGAATGGAACCCGCAAAGTTATTTTCGAGACGGAAGCGCGCAGGAGGTTGGGCGCTGACAGCGAGGAGAAGGAACCATGAGC
>JAAEQP010000820.1 GCA_024231375.1 bacterium
CTAGTCTGTTGAGGCTACAGGCTGTCCATGACCTCCTGGACCTTGCTTTTGTTCTGGGTGACCGCCTGCCGCTCCACGAGCGCATCCAGACGTTCTTCCCATCCCGGCGTGCGCGCAGCCACAATCTCGTTCTCGATCTTCTTCTTGGTCACTTCGGACAGCGAGATTTCGACGAACTCGTGGCGGGCTGGGGTGCTGCCGCTCACCGGCTGGTACACGCCCACATGCTCACCGTCGACCGTGCGGTAGTAGGTGCTCCAACCACCGTTCATCAGACACTCGGCCCAGCGCGTGTCCTTCGTGCCGAACCGGTCCACCACCGGAATCTTGGCGAAGAAGTACTCGCGAGACGCGGCGATGTTTAGTTCGTCGATGTACAGCGAGGTGTACGCTTCAAGCAATTCGGGCGACACCCAGTTGGCGCCGGTCACGCGCTGCTGCAACGCTTCCACCCTCGCCATTCGTGCCCGCCGCGAATACTGGGACGGCGTCAACGGATTGCCTTCGCGCACCTGGATAACCAATTCGTTGATGTTCGACTGCAACGTTTCCTTGGTCAGGAGCCGACGCGCGTTGGCATTTTCGAGGTTGCCCACCAGACGCTGCAAGCGCAGCACTTCGTCGCTCAGACCGGCTTCGCGGGCCTGCGTAATGGCGAGCTGATTCTGGCGTTCCTCGTACGCCGCCGTGGTCTCGGCCAACTCCTGCTCCGTCTCTTCTAGGGTCGTTTCGGCGTCGGCGAGTTTGGTTTCGGTGTCGGAGATCTGCTTGTCGAGGGCTTCCTTCTGCGAGGTCAGTCCCTCAAGCTCCTCCTTCATGTTGTTCAACTCGGCGAGCATTTCTTCGGCCGTCTGGCCTCCGGTGTCCGCCTTGTACTTGGCAAGATCTTCCTTGAGTTTCTGAAGCTGTTTGTTGAGTCCGGAGATCTGGCCGTTCAACCCATCGACGTCCTCCACATAGGGATTGGGCTGGCCGGGCATCTGGAAGTAGTTGTGTGCCACCATGGGTCCAACGAACAAGCCGATCGCTATGCCGATGATGCACAGAATGGCCGCTACCAGTTTGCCCATAATCCCGCCGCCGCCGGACTTCTTGACCTTGCCCTTCTTGGCGGGCGGTTGCGGGGTCTCGGGCGCCGCGGCCATCTCGGGCATTGCCGCGCCTGTGTCCGGCGAGAAATCCGGAGCAGGCGTACCGTCGTCCGCGCCTATCGCGCCAGCGCCGGCATTGAACGCGTCCGCGTCGAATCCGGCCTCATCGCCAAACCCTTCGCCCGGCGCTTGTGCATCGGCGCCGAACATGGGCGTTTCCATGGCTTGCGTGGGGGCCGACGTGTCGGCCGCGCCGCTGAAGTCGCTGGCGCCACCAAAGGCGCTGTCGAACATGGGGGTTTCCATGTCCGAATCCGGCCCGGGTGGTGCTACTTCAGGGGTCTCGGGCGTGAAATCGCTGTCTGCTCCGAGATCCTGGAATCCCGTACCGTCGCTCTCCGCCGGCGTTTCGAGCGGCGTATCAAGCCCGCCGTCCGACCCCGACGTATCGAACGCATCGGTCCCCTCAAAGCCAGGGGGAGCCGCTTTGACATTGCCCCCCGTGGGGACAGGAGTTTCTATGGGGATGTCGCTGACCGGCGGTAGGCCGCCGTCCGATCCGGGAGCCGGCAGTCCTTCACCGCCGTCCGAATCCATACTGCCCAACGGAGGCAGATTGCTGTCCATACCCCCAGCGGACGACTCGAAATCACTGAGCGGGGGCAGGTTACCCAGCCCTCCCTCTTCCGAGGCGAAGCCGCCGTCTTCTTCTTCCGGTGTCTCGCCGTTGAGTGGCTTGTCATCGGCCATGGAAGCTACCTCCACTCTGGAATGCTGTCAACGTCCAAAGGCACAGTGCCTCAGGCAATTATACTAGCACGCGCCCTAATGCTTGTCAAGAAAACCCCTTGGCGAATCCGCTTCGCCCTTGAGCGCGATCTTTGGCTAAGTTGCGGTTGCCGTTTGCCAGAACGCAGCCGCCCTGTCTATCGTATTCGCTCCGTCTCCGGATACGAATTCTGTCAATTGTATTAACTCCTCACCCGCGCAGCCCGGATCGCCTTACGGCATCACCACGCCGATGGTAAGAAGCAGGTTCGCGTATATGCGCTGTTCGCCCGTCACAATCGTCAAGCAGGTGTCAAAATCCGATGCTTCTTCGTAGAACTCGAACCGCCCGTAAGGCGTGAGATCGAGATCGGGAAGAAGTGCTCGAAACTCCTCGAATATGGGTGGTTCCGGACCCGTGTCCGGGGTCATCACGCCCGCGGCTTCCACGGGAATGGCGGTGAGCAATACGTCCAACACTTCCGTCACCGTTGGTTTGCCCGGCGTCAGGTTCAGGTACACGATCTCCGCGTTCTCGCCGAGTTTCGTGCTGGCCGGGTAGTTCCCGTCGGTGATCAGTACCCGGGACCCATGTCCCGCGGCCGCCAGAGCGTCAAGAATTTCCGGATGCAGCAATCTCTGTTTGAGCATAGCGCCCCCTGAACATGCGTTGAAGTGTCCAAAGCCCACCCGTCTTCATTGTAGACGCAACCCATGAGCTGCCGCAAGTTGTTTTGCGGGTTGATTTGATGGGAATGCAAACCGGGGACAAACCTCCTCACAGAAGGCTGTCCCCGGCATGGGCTCGCTGTTGCCCTCGGTCTACGCCCCGGGCATGTAGGGAGGTCGGCGGAAGTCGTGGATGTCGTTGACCCCGTGCTTCAGCATGGCCAACCGTTCCAGGCCGATTCCGAAGGAGTACCCGCGCGTTTCGCCGGGATTGTGGCCGCAGATGCGCAACGTCTCTTCCGCCATGATGCCGCACCCGAAGACGGCGACGCGTTGCCCGTCATGCTCTACGATACCGTTCACCTCGTTCTCGAATCCGGGGTACTTGGCGGGTTTCCACGCAATACCGCACCCAGGCAGTGCCGCCGAGATCGCGCGCGACACGGCTTCCTTCATGGAATCGACGGAGACTTCCGCATCGATGCAGAGCCCTTCAAGTTGGTGGAACACTTTGGAGTGCGAGGCGTCCTCCGGGTCCGTTCGGAAGACCCGGCCCGCAGTGAGCAGCCGTACTGGCGGCGTCCGTTCCGACGCCAGTTTCAGGGCGGCTGCCGTCGTATCGCCACGCAGGATCTTCCCATCCGCCGTCCGGTAGGATCGGTCCCACACCTCTCTGCGCACGAACCGGTCGTCCAAGGCCTCCTCGCCTTCCACGTACTCGAATTCGGGCAGTGCCGCGCGCACGGCGTCCAAGATTTCCCGAACGGGATGTCCCTCGACCCGCAGGTAGTCCGGCCGTCCCATCAGTTCATCAACTACCTTCTGAGAGAAGCGCTTGTTCGGCGCATTGGTCTTCAACGTATCTTCAACCATGTCGATCATCCTTTGCTTGAGCTTCTTGCGTGCGTCGTGCAACCGTTTCTGGACCGTTGTCACCGGCACCTCAAGAAAATCCGCGATTTCGCCCTGGGAGTATCCGTTGATGTAGAAGAGCGTCGTCGCTTCGCGCTGGCGCTCGGGCAACCCGCGCACCGAGTCCAGCACCCGGTCCTCCAACTCGCTTCGCTCTGCGCGCGGTTCCGGCACGTGATGCGCCTCCTCCAACGGGGCCGTGGCGATCCGCTTCCCGCGCGTGGCCCGATCGCAATGCTTGAACACGATGCGCCGAAACCATCCCGGGAACGCGGCAGGCTCGCGCAGGTCGTCCAGCTTTCGATACGCGTCGATGAACGCCTCCTGCGCCACGTCCTCCGCCAGATGAAAATCGCCCAGCACCGAGTACGCATACCCGTGCGCCATGTCCTGAAACCGACGGACCAATTGCCCGAACGATTCCAGGTCGCCGCGCCGCGACTGCTCCACCAACCAACTCAACTCCGCCATGTCGACATGCTTCCTTGTTGAGGTCCTCTGTCTATAGGACCCACTTTGGATAGGGGAATCATACCATTGAGTCGGGGGGATGGAGAGTGTCGCCCCCTGCGGGGGCTCCCGTGGGGGAGATGTTGGGGTCCACGGGCTTGCGCCCGTGGCTAACGCCTGTCGCCCGCTGCGCGGGCTAGGCGCGCGTCTTCACGCGCGGTCCCGCAGTGTGTACGCGAGGCGACGACCTGGAAGCCCCGCCTCCGCGGAGCCGGCCGTGCCGCAGGCACGCCCCCACAGCGTGCTCACCCGTTCCATGGAGTTGCCAAAGCGGAGGCTCATCGCTGGCGATTCCTCCTGCATGGGCGCCTCTACTTTCCGGCCTCCGCGAGGAAGTCTTCAACCTTCACCTGCACGGCCAACGGCGGCGCGGGTTTGCCTTTTGGATACCAGGTGTAACGCGTGAAGATCCAGAGCACGCCCGGCTCCCGCTCGTGGAGATACGGATACGCCACCTGCCCGCCGGGCTCACGGGCAATGACCACGGGTTTGGTCCAGGTCTTGCCGTCATCCTCCGAGAAGGCGAGGGAAAGCTCTTCGCGGAACCAGGCGGCGGGGACCTCGAAGGCTTGGCCGCCTGACTTGCCTTTCGACGGTTCGGCCGCGCCTTCGGCCTTGACTTGATTCCACACGAAGGCCAAGCGACCGTCCTTGAGGCGCAGAAGCCAGCCCGGCGCACTGCTGGCATTGATGCCACTGGGCTCGATAACACGCCAATGGCGGCCCTTGTCGTCGGAGTACGCGCGCCAGAACTGGTCGAGGCCGGTGCGAATGAGCATCATGAGGCGGCCGTCGCCGAGCTCCGCCACGGTGGGCTCGACGGCGCCGTCGTGGTGGCCGCGGCCGCCTAGATCGATAAGGTTGCTCTGTTTCCATGTCTTGCCGTCGTCTTCAGAGACAAACGAGCAGGACACCCAGCGCCCCAACTCGGGCACCAGATGTTCCACCGTCAAGACGACTTCACCGGTGCTCGCCTGGATGAAGCCCATGAAGTCGGCGTTGTAGCCATCGAGTAGGCGTTGCTTGTCCACCCAGGTCTTGCCGTTGTCCAGGCTGCGGATGGAGAACATCTCAAGCTGGCAGTCCGGGTTAGGCGCTTTCTTCTCGTCGTTCCAACTGAAGTTGATCGCGGCAAGATCGAGAAACACAACGACGATGGCCCCGTCGCGGGTGCGCATGAACTGCCCCACGTGACCAACGTGATTGAGGTCCATTCCCGGATCGATGATGTCGCTCGCCGGCGACCAGGTTTTTCCACCGTCGGTGCTCGTGGTTAGGACGTTCTTGTCGATCGCCATCAACGCGCCGTCGTCCAGTTGGACAAAGGGGCCGTTCTTCGCGCAATCGAGGGGGATGCACAGCGGATGCACCCACCGTTGCTGCGTTTCTGTTTCGCCGTTCGCCGCGCCCACAAGCGCCAGAAGCATCACGCTGCCGGTGACCAGAGCGTTTCCCATATGATTCCCCCTTGATCGAAGCCGCCCACGGCCTCAGTTGATGTCAACGGACACGCCCTCGATGAGCCGCCTCGTTTGGTTTTTGGCGCCGGATGTCGCCATGACTGCCTGCTCCGTCTTCTCGCCAGCACCTATCGTATCCCTGCCGTCGTGCGGATTCAAAGGAACTCAGGTGGGCCCTGGAGTTATGGAAGGATGAGTTGCTGCGCCTCCACCGCGTGATCGCTCCGCCGATCGAGTTGCCATGGTAAGCGTACCGGCACCGCGATTCGCCACGCCGATCTACCTGTAGGCCCACAAGCCGGAATGGTCCGGCATCGTGTCGAGAGGTTCCGCGCCAAGTTCTCGCTCGAAATCGGCGATCGGGTCGAGGGAGGCGCGTATCAGTTCGTTGATGCCCTTGTTGAATCCCTCGTCGCCGCTCCACACGGACCAGCAGAGCGATATCCCCTGTTTGCGGTAGGTGATTCGATTCTCAACCCAGCGGCTTCGAACGAACAACTCCTGCCGCGCCCATACATGCACCGCACACCAATCATCCGCGTTGGGCTTGAGACTCCGCCCTTCCCATGCATATCCATGGTCGTAGTCGAACTGGATTTCGCCCATCCCGAGCCACCAATCGTGAGGATTCTGCGGCAAAGGGTCCATGACCAGTTGGTCACCATTGAGTTCGGAGAGCTGCGGGTGTTGGTCCTTCCTTTCCTCCAGCGACTGGTCGATTGTCTTCAGGGC
>JAAEQP010000821.1 GCA_024231375.1 bacterium
GCCTGGACGGGCGGTCGAGACGGAAGGGCTGACGGAGCCCGAGGCGGTGTTCGAGGGCAGTCCTGTGACCGAGGCACGGGTGGTCCTACGTAGGCCCAAACTGCCGCCAGCCACCATGTTTGCATCGCTGATCACTCCTCCCTCAGCCGAAATCCTTGCTGCGGCCACTACGGCAGCCAGCGCGACAGTCACAACCGAGGCCACACGCGGACCGGCCGTCGGTGGCGAGGCGGCGACCATGCTCAGTGATGCCAATGCCTCTCTCGACCGGGGAGAATCCCTCTCAGCCGTGCTCACAGCCATGGATGTGTTGAACGAATACGGCGGCTCGCACGAGTCGCAAATGGCCGACACAGTAATCACGACCGTGGGCCGCCAGATCGGCTCGGGCGAGCTTCCTGCGACGTCGTTCGCTGAGTTCGAGGCTCAGCAACCGGCGTGGGAAACCCTGACGGCCGATGGCCGTCATGCCTTGGCCACGTTCTACTCGGAGGTCGTGCAGGGGGCCGCCGACGTGGGAAACGAGAAGCTGGCTGCGTCATGCATCCAAATCATGCTCAAGAAGGCCCCCCGGTTTCTCGCGGAGAACGGAGGCCACTACCTGATTCAGACCGTCTATGAGTCGTACTACGACGTGGTGAGTATCTTCGGGGGAGAAGAAGCTGCCGACGACTTCATCGCACAAGTGGAAACGAGCCTCGGCCTCACGGGACAGGATTGGATAAGCACGTCCGCCCTGTATCGCCTCAGCGAGGCCATCGTGCTCATGAAGCACTACAACGAGGAAGAGACCAATCCCTCCATGACCTTCCAGGCCGCGGCCATTGTCGCCAGCTACCGGGACCACGAGACCCTGCACGAGGTGTTCGCCGACCCCTACGCATACGACTGGGCCAAGGGGCAATACGCCCAGCACATGGGCGACGCCCTGCGCATGACACACAGACTGCGCGACGCAGTGCTGTGGTACGAACTGGGCGCGGAAGCGACCCCAGGAACCAGTCACATGGCCCAGCGCTTGGCGCTGCGGGCTGCAGAGGCCCGCGCTGACCTGGCAGGCACGGATTACGCCGCGGCCGTCGTTCCCTATCAGGCGTTTCTTGAGCGGTTCCCTGAAGGCGAGATGGTGGATTTGGCCCTCACGAAACTGTCGGCCGTGTACTCACGTGCCGGTGACTATGAAGGAGCGGAAGCGATTCTTGCAGACGTTGTGAACTACTTTCCGAACACGGACGCTGCCCGCGACGCCGAGGGGGATATGGACCTCATCTTCCGTCATCTCCACGGGACGCAGGAAGTGTGCTCTCCGCCGGACCCGCTGGCCCTTTCTGCATCCCAACGTGCGCAAGTATGCGGCCCTCGCGCCCTGTGCATGTATCTCACATCGCGCGGCATCCAGACAAACGTTGACTCCCTTTGCAACGCCGCGGGGACGGATGAGGCAGGAACCACCATGGCTGGGCTTATGCGCGCGTCTGAACAGGCCGGGGCTCCGCTTGACGCCGTAGAGGCCGACCGAGTGGACGAACTCTCCTTGCCCTTCATTGCGCATGTCCACGGAGCGCACTATGTGCTGGTTTCCGCCGTGACGGACAAAGGGCTGACGGTTCATGACGTGGACGGCCTGGCACGACTTGTCTCGCTCAGCGACTTTGCTGATGTCTGGCAAGGCTATGCCCTCGTGGCGCGCGAGTCGAATCAAACCGCGGCCGTGCTGGACGAGACGGCCGCGTCACAGATCAAGGGAGGCTGGTCGCGCACGTCAACGACCGATATCAGCGGCGACGAGCCGGACGGTGAAGACATAGATGCGGACTGTCCTACGTCAGCCGGTCCGAACTGCGACGACAAATGCGGGTGTCAGACGCAGGCCGGGAACCCATGCAGTCCTCAGGCATGGGTAGGCGTATCCAGTCCCGGCGTGAATCCTTACATCAACACCTTCCGATCGGGTCAAGAGATCACCGAGGTCGACATCAGCGTCCCGATCAACGATGGCGCACGGCTTCAGTTCATTCGCACGTACAAGAACCCCGAGGGGCGCAAGAACCAGTACAACACCCACATGGGGCGCGGATGGGCGCATCAGTGGCTCACACACGACGGTGCACTAGAGTTGGGCACGATGACTCTGTACAAGAGCAACTACGCGAAGGGCGTGTCGCCGGACTATGAAGGGTGGGTCACGACCTATACGTTCCATAGCCCACTAACCGGCGAACACTCCGAGGACATCCACACCACAGATGGCGACAACCAGGTCTTGGACGGTGGGTTGGGAGTCACCTTCCCCGCCACCTATTCAAAGGAATCTTCAACCGGCCTGACCATAAACTTCGAATTGATTCCGGACCAGGGCCCTACGTCCATATCTGGCACCTACGACATCCCCCAATCCGGCGATATCGAGACGGGAGTAGGCGGAAGGCGCTACTACCGCGCAACGTCCGCATACAAGACGGAAGGCGGGTCGTTGTCAGGGGGCGGGGTGGCATTGCAGTATGATGGGGCTGGCAAGTTGACGGCAATATCCGCGGCCGCGGGATCCGATCTGCGCTCAATCGTGCTCGGCTACGATGGCAACAATCGCATCACCAGCGCGACGCTCGTGGATGACGCCACGGAGGTGCACGAAGTCACTTACATGTACGACGGAAACGGCGACCTGGTTCGCGTCCGGAGACCTGACGCCAAGGACGTTGTGTACTCATACGGGAACTGCTCGAGCGACCCGGACAACACGCACTTCATTGACGGCATCCTCGATATTGACGGCAATCTCACGGAATTCGACTTCACCTACGCCCAGTCCAGCGGCCGGTATGTCGCGACCAAGATCACGGCGACCTTGCCGAATGGCCTCGAGACGGACTACGAGCGTTCGCTGACCAGCAACGTTGCCACTATCACGAATTGGCCCGACTCGAACAGAACGACCATGCTCAGCAAGACGGTCAACACGCCGCTGAGTGGCGATCTCAGCAAATCGGCCAGCATCGACTACTACACCGATGCCAGCAACTACCTGCGTTGGACGTATGAGTACACAACACCGTCTGCCCTGGAATGGGACAAGCACGTTCTCACGAAGGTGACAGCCCCTGGCAATCGGGTTCGCGGCGAGTGGGAATATGACGGCGACGGCCGATTGACCAAAGAGCGCCATGGCACCACCAACTGGACCACGTACGAGTACACCACCTCGGGTAATGAGCCCACGAAGGTCACTTCGCCGGACAGTATCGAGACGACGATGACCTATGATTACTATGGTCGCTTGTCGACCGTTTCGCACCCATCTTTCTCGGGCAATGCATATGACTACAACTACTACTCGTCAGGTGGCTTGTTGTCAGAAGTGACCGACCCGTTGGGCCACGAGACAGAATATACCTACGACGACTACGGCAACGTCTCCACGGTGACGAACGGCGAGGACGAGACCACGACGTTTGTCTACGACCCGTTCGGAAACATGACCTCCATGACCGATGGCGAGGCAAACCTGACGACTTACGAGTACGACACGGGCGGGTGCGCGGGATGCGGATCGGGCGGGCTGCTCAAGAAGGTGATTGACGCCAGCCGCATCTACTACACGGAGTTCTTCTACGACGACAACGACAATCTAACCAAAACCACGAGTCCGATGCTCCAGGACACCATCTACGTCTACGACTCGATGAATCGGGTCACGTCTGTGACGCCGCCGGGGAGTACGGCTTCGGTCACGTTTACGTATGACAAAATGGGGCGGGTCGCCACGAAGCAGGATACGGGCGGCAATACGGTGTCGTACACGTACAACATGCTGGGGCGGTTGGTGAGCGTGACGGACCCCGTGACCGACCCCGATGAGTCGGTCACGTTTACGTATACGGACGAGGGGAAGTTGGCGACGGTGACGGACGGGAACGGCAACACGACGACGCACGCGTATCTTGACAGCGGGTTGTTGCGGTGCGTGCAGAGCGCCGACATCCAGCGGACGTGGTACACGTACGATGCCTACAACCGGCTGGCCCAGACCGCGGGCGGGTTGCTCGGCGGGGTTCAGCCGACGATCTACACGTATTCGGCGACGACGGGCCTGTTGTCGCGGGTGCGGTATACGGACGCGGACTCGAATACGTATGATGCGGATTACACGTATGATGCGAGCGGCCGGATGATGCGCATTGACGATTGGATGGGCGGGAACGGGCTGCGGTACGCATTCGACGACGCGGGGCGGCTTGAGAGCATCATGGACTATGACAACGACGTGCTATACTATGCCTATGATGATGCGGGGAACGTCGTGTACATGAACGATTATCACGGGCATGCGACATCGTACGAGTATACGGCGACGAACCAGTTGAGCCGGATTACGGCGCCGGGCACCGACAAGGAGTGGGATTTTACGTATAACGCCAACGGCCAGGTGACGGAGTATGAGCATCCGAACGGGATGGAGACGAAGTACTGGTACGACGCGCAGGGGCGGATGAACGGTCTGCGGCATTATGACGGGTCGACCATCGCGGACGGGTGGTATTACACGTTCGACACGACGGGGCGCA
>JAAEQP010000822.1 GCA_024231375.1 bacterium
CACGCCCTGGGCTGCGTCCACCAGTAACAACGCTCCTTCGCAGGCCGCCAGACTCCGCGAGACCTCATAGGCGAAGTCCACATGCCCGGGGGTGTCGATGAGGTTCAGCACATAGTCTGTGCCGTCGTTGGCCTGGTAGTTGAGGCGAACGGCCACCGACTTGATGGTGATGCCGCGCTCCCGTTCGATGTCCATCGTGTCGAGCGTCTGTTCCTTGAGATTACGCTCGTCCACGGCCCCGGTCACCTGCAACAGGCGGTCGGCCAGCGTCGACTTTCCATGGTCGATGTGGGCAATGATGCTGAAGTTTCGTATTCGTTCGATTGGCATCGACATATGGTGTTCAGCGCGGCCTTTGGGGCCGGCGGATTCTGTCCTTTCATCTCGCGAGAACCTGCTCAATCACACGCAGGCTTCGAAGGTCTGTTTCTAACTGACGGGTTACATAGCCCCGCAATGCGTGAAACACTTCGCGGCCGGCCTCCGGGTCCACGTCTGCCGGGCAGGCTTCTGGCGCCTCTGACAATGACGCCAGCGCCGTGCGTCCATCCTTGGTCAATGTGCGGTCGTTGGGTTCGCCGCTCGCCACCACGCCGTGGGCGTAGGAGAACCGAACCGAACCGTCCGCCGCAGGCATGCCGCCTTCAGGATCCAGGGCCGGCGCGAATCCCGCATGCGCAAGCAGTTGAACCACGTGCCACGCCGTGTGCGTCCACGGGCTGCCGGACCATGCCGACAGTTCTTCGAGACCCCGAACCAGCGTAGCGTACAAGTCTTCCGACGGTTCGTCTTCCTGGGCCGTTTTCAGCACGAGTTCCAGCGGAAACGCCGCCAGCACCGTCTTGTCCAGGTCGGCCTTCAAGGTACCGTATCCATCCAGCAGCGACGCTTCCGCCAACCGCTGTACCGACCGGCCGTCTTTCCAGTAGTAGACCAACTCGACCCGGTTGAAGGTATCCAACACGGGGGCCAGCCCGCTCTTGGACCTTCGCGCCCCGGCCGCCATGCACGCTAACCGTCCCCGATCCGGGGTCAGAAACGTCACGATCCGACTGGTTTCGCTGAAATCCACGCCCCGAAGAACGATGGCCTCTGTACGTTCCTGCGACACATCTTACTCCCGCGAAGTGAATACCTGGAAAACACGCGGAATCTCGGGCGGGCTCTAACCTTACAAGCATACCATTCGCCACATTCCGACGCAAATGGATGGCGGCGTGTGGTCGGGCGAGGGGGTATGGGCTTGAGGCAGGATAGGACCTATAGGTCGGATAGGTCCTACGGGTCCGATCATCCGGATCGTCCGTCTCGTCGGTGGGGCCATCCGGTCAGTTGAGCCGTCCCACCACGTCGCCGCATTCCACCCCCGGCAGCTCCAACACGAATTCGGCGCCAAAGGCCATGGAAGGCGTCATAGCGCCGGGCCGGACCTCGCCGGCCAGAATCCGTTCGACGGCCCGGAGCGACGAGTCGACCGTCAGTGTGTAGCCGTTCGGGGTCTCCATCGCTATGGCGATCTGGTCGCCGGCCGCGTTGGTCACGTCACCGTAGAGCTGCGACCGGTCCGAGGCCCGTTCTTCGTCGGTCGGACCCTGGATATTCCGTTCGACGGCGCGCTTCAACCACCGCTGCACGATCCCCATGCGCAGCAGCCACCGGAACCGTCCAAACATCTTCAGTTGCCGCACTTGCTTGCGGCCGGCGCCCATGTACACCTCGATGTTGGGAATCCCCGTGGAGTAGTAGGCGGTAGACACGTCGCCCCAAGAGATCACCACCGCATTCCCCTCGCCTTTGGGGAACGGGATACGCGCGGTCTTGGCGGCCAGGGGCAGCGTCGTGAGCACGCCGTCCTGGCGTACATACGCGCCGTGAGGCAGGCCTTCGAGGACCGTTTTGGTCGTGCCGGGACTCATTTTGCCCAAGCCCGACCCAAAGGCCAGCCGCAGATGGGCGGCGTCGGGCAGCCGCCCTTTCAGCATGGCGGCAAGGCAGTCCGTTGGGACCACGTCGAACCCGATGCCGGGAAGCGCCATGATGCCCGCGGCTTCCCAGCGTTCGCGCTGGTTGTGGACGTACTCGAATACCCCGATCTCGCCGGTGATGTCCAGGTAATGTGTGCGAGCGCCCTCGCAGGCGTCCAGCATGGGTTCGGCCGTGGCCGAGAAGGGTCCGGCGCAATGGAGCACCACGTCCGCGTCTTCCATGTGAGCGGCCGCCGCCGACGTGTCCTCCAGGTCGAACACCCGGGCTTCCAGCCCGTGCTCGTCGGCCAACGCGTTGATCACGTGGGCCTTTCGCCCCGCCAGGATGGGGCGCATCCCGCGCTTGACGGCCTCCCGCACGGCCAGCCGGCCCGTATACCCGTTCGCCCCGTAGATGATCCAAGCCTGATCAGCGTGCGACATCCGCGCCTCCGTTCTTGTTGAACCGGACGGAGGGAGCTACTCCCCCTCGATTTCCTGCAAGAGCGCCGAGGATTCCTTCTCGAGCGTCGGAAGGCCCGCCTCCACCAGTCCCCATACCACGGCATCCGAGACCGCCGCATAGGCATGCACGAGTATGTTGCGGAACGCGACGATTCTTCGCGCACCCGTGATGCGTCCCGCCAAGTCAGGCGAGTGCTTCGCCAATTGGCTCACCGCCTCGCCGATGATCTGGAATTGCCGCTCCACGGCCGCGCGCAGCAGAGCGTCATCCTGGTAGTCCTGGAACGACTTGCCCCGCGTGAAGGAGATCAGCAGACCGTTGGCGGTCCGGATGTCGTGAAGCAGTGTACGGGCCTCACGCGGCATAGAGAAGCACCTTCGAGCCGTCCACCGCTTCTCTCAGGTAGGGGTTCTGGATGGGATCTTCCTCGACCAAGTCGATTGCTGTCCCGAGCAAGTCCTCAAGATCTGCCAAGAGACCAAAGAATGCGTCTGCATGTGCTTGCGGCGGCATCGCCTCGAAGGTCACCAGGAAATCCAGGTCGCTCGCTCCGGGCTCGAATGAGCCTGTCGCGCCTGAACCGAAGAGGTCCAGGCGTCGCACCCGCCATTTCTGGCAGAGCGCACACACGCTGTCGAGTTTGCCGGATACGACCGAATCCATGACCGCATCAACTCCTCTTAGCTGCCTGGTTCCATTGTAGCCTCCCTGGACGTGGGTGTAAACGGCTTCCGTCTCAAGGGTGGCCCCGTCCTAGAACCCGGTGCCTTTCCTCACTGTGCTGACGACGCGCATCACCTCGAGCGCCTCGTCCAGTGTGATGGGGAAGGGTTTGCCTTCGCGGATGGCCTTGTAGAGTTCGACCCAGATGTCGTACGTCTTCTTCGGCTTTACCTTGACGGTCTTCTCGACCCATTTCAGCGTCTCTTTGGTGCCAAAACTGTTTCGTTCCGGCGTGCTCGACTTGGCCCGGCGCGGTTTGAGCTTCTGTCGCGGATTCAGATATCGCAGCTTGATCTCGTCGCCGTCGCACTGCAATCCGCCTTTCGTGCCCCACACCACGTAGGTGGGGACCCGGATGCTCGCGCCGCCGCTGATCTCCAGGTCGACCACGCGTCCGTTCTTCCCTCGCACGGTGATCTTCACGTGGTCTTCGGCGTCGCCGGCTGCCGCTATGCACTTCAGATCTCCCCAGATGGACTCGACCGGTCCCTCAAGGAACTGAAGCGCGTGGTCAATGATGTGAGGTCCCCAGTTGAGCAACTGGCCGCCGCCGCACTTCTTCAGCGTCTGCCAGTCGTCCCGGCGGGCGTAACCCACCCGGCCAAGCTTGATCTGGTACACCTCGCCCAGGATGCCCGAAGCAATGATCTCGCGAATGTGGAGGAAGCCCTCTTCGAACCGCCGATTGTGACGGATGTAGAGGGTGCCCTTCGACTTCGCCGCGGCGGGTTTCAGTTTCTTGGCCTCGGCGTAGCTCAAGGAGATCGGCTTCTCCAGAAACACGTCCTTACCCGCCTTCAACGCAAGCAGCGTGTGGGGCACGTGTTCCGGTGACCGCGTGGCGATGTCGACCAGTTCCACCTCGTCGTCCGCGATGAGGTCTTCGATGTTCTTGTATGCGGGACGGCCGTACTTCTCCGTGAACTGGTCCCTGCGGTCCTTAGCCGTGTCGCAGCCAGCGGCGATGGTGAACATGCGCTCCTTGCCTGCGAGTTCCGACGTGTGCATGTTCCAGCCGGCGCGGCCGAGTCCAACGATTCCAACCTTGATGGGTTTGCGCGATGCCATGATGCGTGTCTCCAGAGTCTGCTGTTTCTCAACCATGATCGGGCGAAGGACCGAATCCTCTCACCGGCTCGAAGGGTATCACATTCGCCGTCGCGCTACATCCCGTGGGCTGTGCGTTCGAGCACGGCCCGCTTGTGCTCGGGCGACAATCGGTTGAAATAGGTGGAGTATCCGCCAATGCGAACGATGAGATCCTCGTGGCGTTCGGGATGGTCGATGGCGTCGCGCAGCACCTCCTGGTCCACCACGGACACCTGCAACTGCATACCGCCCATCTTGAAGTAGGTGCTGATCAGGTCGCGCACGCGGCGACGCGCTTCTGGTGTCGCGAACATGTCCGTCGTGAAGCGGATGTTTGTCACGGGCGTCCCTGCCGCCAGGCGCTGCGGCAACGACGCCACGCTCCGCAGCATGGATGTCGGACCGTGGGTGTCGCGTCCCTGGTGGGGGCCGATGGAGTCCGCGATGGGTTCGTACGCGCGGCGACCGTCCGGCGTCGCCCCGACACCGGCCCCCGCCGGACCATAGGCCTCGAACATGATGCACGAGGGCACGAACCGGCCCCCGCGCCAGGGGCGATGCTTCAGGAACTCGCCGCACACGTGCTGCGTCACCGATGCGGCGAGGGCATCCGTCTCGCTGTCTCCGTTGCCGAATCGGGGGCATCGCCCGATCCGGCGGCGAAGGGGTTCCGCGTCCACATAGTTGTCGGCAAGGATGCGCGAGAACTCAGATGCGTCCAGTTCCTTCTTGTTGAAGACCAACTCGCGAATGGCCATCAGGGAATCGACCACGTTCGCCAACCCCGCCACATTCACCACGCTCCAGTTGTACCGGGCGCCACCCGCGTTGAAGTCGATTCCGCGGTCGATGCAGTCGTCCATCAGCAGACTCCGCATGGGTTGCGGTCGATACCGGGCCTTGGCCTTCTGGTTGCGGTTCACTTGGTCGACAATCTCTAGCACGGTTGCAGTCACGTCCGCATTAAATCGATTAACTAAAGACTCGAAGTCCGGGGCGGCTGTCAGGTGCTTGCCCAGCGTCTGCTCCAGAACGAGCGGCAGGTTGATGCCTGCGTCGAGGGATCCCACGTTCGAACAGCCGTGAATCATCGTTTCCGTACACCCGCCGCCGTTCCAGCGGGTGGCGTCTTCGTCGGACAGGCCTAAGTCGATGTCTTTGAGGGCTTTGAGATAGGCGTGCTCGTTGTACAGGGCTGGCTGGCTGCAGCCGGTGGCAAGCGCGTCGAGCGCGGTGTCCCACACATCGTCCGGCATATCGTCCCGCACGCGTAGCTCGTAGTTCGGCCGGTGCCGGCGATGCACGGTCTCCATGCAGAGCAGAGTTAAATCGTTATAGCTTGGGCTGCCCGTCTCGTTCGTGCCGCCGATGGCCGAGCTCCAGCCGGCGCTGTCGCACACGTTGTCCGTGAAGGCCAGGAGCAGGTCTCGCGCCTCCTCGCGCGTGACCCGCCCCTCCTCAATGTCCTGCTCGTAGTAGGGCCACAACTCCTGGTCTATGCGTCCCGGGTTGTCGCATCCGTCCAGGTAGTAGACCAGGTTGTACGCGACGAAGGCCTCGAAGAATGTCCGTGCCGGCGCGAAGGGTACGCGTTCGAACGCCGCCAGCAGGCGGTCGCGGTTCTCGGTATCCTCGGGGGAGGCGGGCGACCACGCGTTGAGCTCCTCAACCAGACGCCCGTGCCATATCCTTATTCCCGCCATCACATCCGCCATGCCCGTGTAGAAGTCGATGCGGTCCGTGTCGTTCGCGCGCCGGGCTTCTTCCAGACCCGCCTGGATGCGGCGGGCATGCTCGTCCAAACCCTCGCGAATCACGCGGCCGTGGTTTGGGATGCTGTGGGTGTATCCGGCCCCGCCCACCGTGTGCGGTGTCGTGAAGGTTTCCACCCGCGCGTACATTGGTCCCATCACGTCCCGCAATCGGACCAAGGCTTCCCTCTGCTCAGGGTCGGCCGTTTGGAGCCGATCCTCCAGCGCTTGCTCATCGTAGAGCCACGAGTGGCTGTAGTTGGGCGACACGATAGGGTTCTTCGGTTCCGCCACAGGCGCCCCGAACGGGTAGAGGGATTCCGCCACGGACGACCCGAACGGGTAGAGGAGTCCGCCGTTGTAGGCGGAGGGCGTTTCGTTTTCCCAGCGGCGTCGCACCGCGCGCGACCACCGCACCACCGGTGAAGCGTCCGGCATCTCCACAAATCCTGCTGCGAAATGCTCGTTCATTGCCGCGAGGATTGCTGCATCCAACTCCGTTTGTGACATCGATCCTCCTGCTTGGCCGCGTCTGGCCAATGTAGCCGCCAATCGACGCTGACCCATCCTAGACCAGCCGCGTCCACGATTGGAAGCGCGACGACGTATGTGCCCGCCCCCACATGAATTGGCCGGAACGAAACAGCTATCCACGCACCACACCGCCCTCGTCCGCGGCGAGCAACGACAACTTGACACTGCCGCCGAAAATCGGATAAAATCTCGCCACGTTTGCCGGATAGCCAAATTGGTAAGGCGCCTGTCTCTGGAACAGGAGATTCCAGGTTCGAGTCCTGGTCCGGCAGCCATTAACACAAGATCGGCGTTCAGCCGTGCCGCCTTTCGGTGGCCCGTTCATCTAGTGGTTAGGATGCGGGATTCTCAGTCCCGTCACAGGGGTTCGACTCCCCTACGGGCTACCATTTGATACCAAGGACTTACGCAAATCGCGTAAGTCCTTCTTTCTTTCGTGGCACACTCTCGGCGCGCTGAAAAGCGCAAGACCCCACGGCGCAGCATCGCAAATCATCCCAGGACATGTCGTACGTGTCGCGTGACACCCCCTTCTTGGGGGACTGTTGCTCTTGCGGTTGTTCACGGGATTCGATAGACTCGAATCTGGGGATAGGCTGAGATAGGCTAAGGCTGCGTGCGATAGCTTTCGGTGCCGAAGCACAAACTGCTCCTGGGGCATTCAAAGCACGCACGGGTAGTGACGCCAACAACTGTGCATAAGGGAATGGGCCAGTTTGGGAACGCAGTTCGCGCCGGACAGCAGAATCGGAAAGTACCGAATCGTTCGGGAGTTGGGGCGTGGCGGCATGGGGGTGGTGTACCTGGCGGAAGACTCGGTTCTGAGCCGCAGCGTCGCCGTCAAGGTGCTTCATCCGCAACACTCGGTGGATCCGGGCTTCGCGCAGCGTTTTCAACATGAAGCGCGAGTCGTTGGTCAGTTTTTTCATCCAAACATTCTCCCCGTCAACTCATTTGAAGCCGTCGACGGCGTGTTTCTCCTAGAGATGCCCTACCTTGAGCGCGGTTCCCTGGACGGACTACTTAGAACTCGCGGTGTCTATGCTCAGGAGATCGTCCGCTGGGCGGGCGACGTTCTGGCCGCGTTGGGGCACTGCCATGACCGAGATCTCCTGCATCGCGACGTGAAGCCGACCAACGTGCTGCTGGATGAAGACGGGCGCGCACTCCTTGCCGACTTCGGACTTGCCAAGCTCACCAACTCGCACGTGTCCGAATCGTTTTCGTCGCTGACCTCAACCGGCCTCTTCGTGGGCACGGTGCGCTATGCGCCTCCGGAAGCGTGGGACGGGGCGGAGCCGACCCCCGCATGGGACCTGTATTCCACCGGCGTGGTCCTGTACGAAGGGTTGACCGGGAAGCCTTTGTACGAAGCGGACACGCCACTGGCCTACATGAAGGAAGTAGTTGAACGGCCCGTGAGACCTCCGCGCGAATACCATACTGACGTGAGCTGTGAACTCGATGCGCTTGTGATGACGCTCCTCGCGAAGCAGCCCGAGTCCCGGCCTTCGAGCGCCTGGGAAGCGCTTGAGCGGTTGCAGAATACGCCTGAGCATCAGAAAGAGCATGATGCCAGTTCGCCTACCGAGCAGATACGCCTTTCTCGGCCCAAGGTTCTGTCTGTCGCGAGTGCAGCCAAGTCCCGCCGTCTCAGCCAGAGCGTGAAGCTAGGCGCGAGAACCGTGCGGAGGGTCTTTCCTTGGTTCGGGTGGGCGGCAGCATTTGTCGTACTGCTGGCCGTGGTTTTCGGGAAGCTTCTGGCGACTGAACCCAACGAACACGTCGT
Organism: bacterium; assembly: GCA_024231375.1. The sequence continues at coordinate 8,317 of JAAEQP010000822.1, forward strand.
TTCCACGTCGAGGGTGGAAGAGCCTTCTCGGATCTCGCTACTCGACATCGGGGGAGAGGAGTTGCCTGCGTGGGATTCTCTCCTGGCGCGGACCCGGTTTGCCCCCGGTCACGCGTGCGTGTACAGAGGCCACACGGCAGCTACGGATGCACGGTCAGAGCGTCTCTGGGTCTGGGTGGAATCCGACGGTGTGCCCCAAGTGGCGGTTCTGGAAGTGCAGGAGCTTGGGATGAGCTTGCTGTCCTTTCGTTCGCAGGGCGAAGCGGGCTTTGCGATTGAGGGGCGTTGGGGGCGCTACAGGAATCCTTCGGCCTTGGGCGTGATGGAAGGGACGGTCATCGGTACAGCCCGGCGGATAGAGGGCCAACGCGTACTATTGGCTGAACTTGACTACCGCTCCGAATCGGACGGTTTTCGGCGGCACGAGCAAATCATCTTGGTGCCCGATGACCGCGCGGACATGGTGGTGCTTGTTGAAGCGGAGCGATCGGACCTGCTCATGCCCCTCCTGTACAACGAACTCGGCGAGCGGCAGCACGAGTGGCGGACTCTTGCATCTTCGTGGTTCCCTGCGCTGAAGCCAGCACAGGCAGACGTGTTGAAGATGCCTGCAAGCCGATCCGATTGGGTCGTTGACGGGCTCGGCACTGACGTTGCATACGCCATCGACATCGGCGACGCCAAACAGGCTGTCATGGCTGGCTGGCCCTCGGCGCACAGGCCGACTCTGCGCGCACGCTGGTCCCCGGATGGTGTGCTGATGATCTTCGAGGCGCAGGTGATCGAGTTGGCGGAACCCGTCCTCGACGTGGCTCTCCTGACGCGGTACACGGTTCCCGCCGGAAACTCGACTCGCTGCTCCATTCGGCTGCAGGGCGGCAAGATATCGAGCTTCTCGTGCTCCGGTGTCGGAACAACCCATGGTGAAACGCCTGGTTGGCAGGTGGCCGAGCAG
>JAAEQP010000823.1 GCA_024231375.1 bacterium
TCCTAGCCGCCGGATTCATCGCCGCATTCGTACTTGCGGGAGCGCTTGGGCTTCTCGCGTACTCGTCGGTGCGCAACGCACGGACGGAGATGCGGCAGACGCTATGTGTACACAACCTGAAACAGGTGGCGTGCGTGCTGAATGTGTATGCGAAGAACAACGGGGGGCGGTATCCGGACACGATGTCGGCGTTGTATCCGAAGTACATCCCCGAGCTCCTGGTCTACGTGTGTCCGGAGGTCCGGGAACGCTGCGAGAAGGAACGCGGCATCCCCCATCCCTTCAGTTCGGACGATCCCACGGCCGACGAGATCGACGCGCTGTCGAGTTACACCTTGGTGCCTGGGCTATCGTCGAACGGCGCCGCCAACACCGTCGTCGCCTACGAAAAGGTGGACAACCATTCCGGCATGGGACGGAGTCTGTTGTACCTCGACGGACGCGGCGCGTGGGAGCCTCCGGCGAATTGGCGGGGAGGGCCTCCGAACGCGACGTTGCCGGAGGGGTTCTGAGGGGGGAGGAGGCTGTCAGCGTTCGGCTTTCGGCGTTCGGCTTTCGGCTTTCGGCACGTGAAGATGGCCGGCAGATACGCCGGCCCTACCGAGCAAAGTATGCTATCGGCGAAGATGGCCGGCAGATACGCCGGTCCTACCGGGGAAGGTATGCTGTCAGCGAAGATGGCCGGCAGATACGCCGGCCCTACCGGGGACGATGTGCGTGGCGGGGGTTACGCCTCTACATCCTTGGCCA
>JAAEQP010000824.1 GCA_024231375.1 bacterium
CCCAAGGGGCACACGATCCGATCCGACGTGAAGTTCCGCTATGGAACACAGAAGGGTGCGCACGATGACACCGTCATTGCACGTGCTCTTGCCGCTCATGGCTTGGGTCAGGGAGTGTTCGTAGGAGTGTACTAGCGATGCGAAACCCCTTTCGATTTGTGAAGAATGCGATTACTACAGCGAGCGCGAAGGCGGTGGCGAAAGAGACCGTTCGTGAATTCCTGGCCCAAGCTTCTAAAGCGCCGTCTGTTGAGTTCATGTCCGGCCACGGCGAAGGCGTTAGCCGGCCAGAGCGGACGAAGGTAGACCCCGCCGAATTCTACCGCACCAATCCGTCGTTCTACCGTGCGGTCAAGCGTGTGGCCGACGCTGTGTCTATGTTGCCCTTCACCGTGTACCGTGACGGCAAGGAGCCGACCGAGGAGAACGGGCGGGCGCAGGAGCGCATCAACCGACCGAATGATTACCAGACGTGGATGGACTTTTGCCGCGGCGTCGTGACATACGACAAGATCCACGGTGACAACTACATCCTTCTTGAAGGCGTCGGCTCAAGCGACAGGCTACCGCCGGCGGGGCTTCACTTACTTGATCCGCGCATGGTGTCGCCCATCCCCGATTCGCAAGACCGCATCAAAGGTTTCAAGTACCAAGTCAACGGCCGCACGCGCAAGCTGCAACCGACTGAAGTCATCCACATTCAAGAGTTCTCGCCCACGTCCCCATATATCGGGGTCGGCGCAGGTGAGGCGTTGCAGAATACGCTCTATCTCGAGCGGTGCGCCAACGAATACAACACGAACGGATTCGAACAGGGCGGGGCGC
>JAAEQP010000825.1 GCA_024231375.1 bacterium
ATTCGCACCCGAACGGAGACGAACTCGCTCACTCAGCTACAGTTGTTTCCACCTGTACGCCATGTTCAACCTGGCGACCATGGGCGAGTATGTGGATGTGGACTTGTGGCATTTTTCCACTGACGACGGACGCAGCTTACATAAGGCCTTAGATTTTCTGGCGAAGCATGCCGGTTCCTATCCGCCTCAATCATGGCCATATCAGGAAAAGGCGGGGACCAGGGGCGATTGGTGGGATCCTTTTCATGATCAACTTCCCGTAGTCTTGTACCATGCAGCCAAGGTCTATGAAGACGAACAATATGCGGAAGCCGCGACGAAGATTCTCGAGACCCGGGACGGACTTGCGGCCAACCGTCTACAGTTGATATTGGGCATTCCGCTGATCGGCGAACAAGCCATCGATGGGTGGCTCTTTCAACCTTCGAGTGAATCGCCCGTATTTGAACGTTGATGACACACACAAAGCTTGGAGAATATGGGGTCATAGTGGTACCGAAACGCTTTCTAAAAAAGAAAGCCAACGTGCCTGAAGGGCCAACGTGCCTGAAGGGCCAACGTGCCTGAAGGGCACGCGTATACCAGCCCGGGGCAAGCGAAGCGCAGCCCCGGGTCCACACAGCCCACACGCCGGGACCCTGAAGGGGTCCCGCATAGACGCCAGTGCCCCGAGCGGGTGCGATGCGGCGCCCTTTCAGGGCGCAGTTGGGGAGGCCACGCGATCCCGGGGCTGCGCGAGAACGCCTCCGCTGCCGTTAGGTGCGACTGCCCCTTCGCAGCGATGAGCAGCTGTCGACAGGAATTCCGCAGTCGCTTCCGCTATAATGGCACTCTCGTTGAATCGACAAAGGAGTCAACCATGCGCAAGATGTTGATCGTAAGTGTGTGTGCGGCCGTGGGGTGCGCGGGATTGGGCGTTGCCGCGGCGGCAGGGTTCGAATACAAGGATCAGCCCGATAGCCTGGACCTCGCGGTGGACGGTTCGACGTGGATCAGCACGATGATCACGCCGTTGGACGAGGCCCGGCGCGACCGAACCTACAAGGTCTTCACCCAGATCTACGATTTCGCGGGCGAGGCCCCCATCACGAAGGCATGGGGTGGCAAGTACACGCACCATCGCGGGATGTACATCGGATGGAGCGATACGCTGGTCGGCGGCGAGGACTACGACACGTGGCACATGTCCAACTGCTACCAGGAGCACGTGCAATGGGTGAAGACGGAGACATCCGCCGACCGTGCCACCCAAGTGGAAGAAATCAAGTGGTGTCCCAACGGGAAGGACCCGTTCATCAAAGAAATCCGCACCATCACGGCCAGCAAAGGTGAGAACGGCCTGCGGGTCTTCGATTTCCAGTCCCACTTGACGTCGCTCGCGGGCACCATCCAACTCAAAGGCGACCTGCAGCACGCGGGCATGCAGGTCCGCATGGACAACGAAGTGGCTTCGCACGAGGACACCACGCAGTACACCATGCCGGCTGGAGCGGAAGAGCTCGACAACGACAAGGTGGTCGGGGCGTGGTGGATGTGTTGCAGCCCGATGGTGCGCGACAAGCGGTACTGGGTGCTTCATATGACGGGCGCGGACAATGCCTGCGGCCAACCGGTGTACTCGATCCGGCGTTACGCGCGGTTCGGAGCGTTCACCGAGCCTACCCTGGAAGAGGGCAAGCCGCTTACGCTGAACTTCCGTATCATCGTTTCTGAAAATGAATTGGGGCAAGCCCAATGCCAGGCTCTGTACGACGCCTTCACAAAGTGAAGGTCCGCTTCACGAAGTAAGGCGCGCCCACGCGGCGCGTACATCGACAGCCGGGTCAGAAGGACTCTATGACAATCGGGGTGTTGAGTGACACGCACGGAAACCGCGACCTCATGCACCGTGTTGCGGACCTGATGCAACGCGAGTTCGGGGTCAGGTTGTTCTTCCACCTCGGCGACGACTACGCCGACGGTGAAGAACTGGCCACGTACGACCACAGCGTCCGGCGGGTGCCCGGCCTGTGGTGCCCCGAGTACCACGATCACCGTGTGCCCAACTGTCTGGTCGAGCAAATCGAAGGCATCACCATCGCGGCGGTGCATGCGGACAAGGACTTGCGGGCGGTGGACCGGCCCGCCGAACTCATCCTCACCGGCCACACCCACGAGGCCCGTATCGACCGCATCGGCGCGTCGCTCTACGTCAATCCCGGCCACCTCAAAGGCGGCGCCAGCCGCGGCGAACCGCCGTCCTTCGCCGTGGTCCGGATTCTTCCCGACCGTTTGCACGCTTCCATCCACGAGACCGACGGCAAGCTCCGCACGGAACGCACGGTCGCTTGCGAACGGCCCCCCGCCGAATAGGTTTGAGGTACGGCCACGCGTCGATCGACGCGCCGGAATCCAGCCGGAGCACCCCGAAATTTGACGCTTCCCAGCCCTGGGGCTATGATGCTTTTCGGTTGGGATTGGATGTTACCGGACGGACGGGGGATGGCTACCCGCCCGTTCACCGCTGGAGTTGACAGGGAAAGGCACGGGGCATGTGGCAGTCTACCTGGTTCCTGCTCGTCCCACTGAGCGCCCTGCTCATGGGATGCGTAGCGGCGTTGATCGCCTGGCCAAGGCGTAGCGTGCCCGGGGCCACTGTGTTTCTCCTGTCGGCAGGGACCCTCATCGAGTGGGGAACGTTCAACGCTCTTGAGATTGCGACGACCGATCTGCGGTTGAAGCTGGTGTTCTTCGGTTTGAAGGTCGTGGGCTTGGTCTACTGCGGCGTCTTCCTCTTCTTCTCCGTACTTCAGTTCACAGGACGGAAACGTTGGCTGAACCGGTGGGTGTGGACGACGCTGCTCGTGATTCCGTTCCTGTTTGTGCTTGCGCTCTGGACGGATCGATGGCATGGCGCGTTCATGGCGCGGATCTGGCTGTCGCCCCCCGAACCCTACATCGCCCTGAAGTATCAACAGACCATCGTGAGCGGCGGCATGTATTTCTTCGCCGTGGGCGTCATGTATATCACGGTCCTAATCGCGGCATGGAGCGTGTTCGGGGCCACGACCGTGCATCCGCTCCAGGTGGCGGCTACGACGGGCGTGCTTGTGCTGCTCACGGTCTTCACGCCGTACAGCATTCTGGGGTTCAACCCGGTCCGCCACACGGACCTCGGCCCGTTGGTGATGGGTATCGGGCTGACCGCGTTCGCACTGGCCTTCTACAACAAGCGCGTACACGGGATCATCCCCGGCACCCGGGCAACCCTCTATGAGAGTCTGCGCGACGGGATTCTGGTGCTGGATGGAACCGGTCGTGTGATCGAGATCTGGCCCGCCGCGGAGCACCTGCTCGGCGTGAATGCTTCGGTTGTTCTGGGCGAACCCGTCGAGAGAATCTTTGAGACGTCGCTCGAATCGGTTGAGGACGAGGAAGGCATGGACCGGCGACTCATGCGTACGGCGGACGGGGCCCGGTACCTCGAGTTGGACCGGTCGGCGATGCGCACCGCCAAGGGCGACTCCGAAGGTGAACTGCTTATCTTCCACGATGTGACCGACCGGCTCGCGGTCGAGGACGAGCGCCGGCAGTTGGAGTCCCAGATCCAACACGCCCAGAAGCTGGACGCCTTGGGCCGTTTGTCGGGGGGGGTCGCGCACGACTTCAACAACATCCTTACCATCGTACTCATGAACGCCGAACTCGCCAAAACCATTCTGGACAGGGACAAGGTCAGGGAACATCTCACCAACATTGAAGACGCCAGTGCCCGGGCCGCGGATTTGGTGAAGCAACTGCTGGTGTTCAGCCGCACACCACAGGTTGAGATGCGTCCCATCGAAGTGCCGAAACTGCTGAACGAGGCGGTGCATATGCTGTCGGAAACCTTCGACCGCCGCATTCGGATCGAGCGGAAGCTCCAGGGCAATCTGCCGCACATTCGGGGAAACCAGGCAAAGGTCCAGCAGGTGTTGTTGAATTTGTGTCTGAACGCGCGCGACGCGATCCTGGAGGCTCACGAAGAAGGCGAGAGTCTTGCCGGCGATCAGTGCATCACCATCGCGGCGGAAGAGATCCGATTCGACGGTGCCGCCAAGACCAGCAATCCCGAAGCAGCACCGGGCGACTACGTCCGGGTGTCCGTGTCGGACACGGGCGCGGGGATGGACGAAGTGACGAGGCGTCAAGTGTTCGAACCCTTCTTCACGACCAAAGTCGTCGGAAAGGGAACCGGCCTGGGTCTGTCCATCGTGTACGGCATCGTACGCCAACACAAGGGTTGGCTTGATGTGGTCAGCGAGTCCGGCGCGGGAAGCACATTCCACGTCTACCTGCCCGCGATGGCGGCGGAGGTGACCGAGCAGAGCCTGTTGGACGAGGAAACCTTGCCGCCCCACGGCACGGGTGTTGTCCTGATGGTCGACGACGAGGAACTCATCCTGGAGGCAGGCGCGGCCATGTTGGAGGATCTGGAATACACACCGATCCTGGCGTCGCGTGGGAGCGTCGCTCTCCGCATATTCGAGGAGCGGCACGAGGAAATTGCGGCGGTAGTGCTCGATCTATCCATGCCGGAAATGTCGGGGTACGATGTGCTGCGGGAGATGCGCAAGATTGACGAGGACATCCCCGTGATCATTTCGAGTGGCTACTCGACATCGGGCCTCTCGAAACCTCTGGAGGAGATCGGTGCGGCAGCTTTCCTGCCGAAACCGTACCGGACCACCGAGATCGCCCACGTGCTGCGTCGCGCCCTGGACGAACGCGGGACGGAGACGGATGATGCGACAAGGAGTACTGACGATGACCGAGACGCTGTTGGTGGTAGTAGCCGCCTTGACGGGGATGAGTGAGGCCGACGGAGGAACGTTGCCGGCACATACCGCCCCCCTTCACGACGCAGTGCTGGAATCGGGACCGCATTTGTTTCTCGATGACGCCCTTATCGCGAACACGCAGGACGTGTCATTCACCCTGCACTCCCCCGTCAAATACGAGGCGAATCCGATCCTAACCGGCGAGAATTCTCTGACGGGCCTCGACAAAGTCGCCGCACCGTTCACCGTATTCCACACCCCGGAGAACGACCTGTTTCGGATGTGGTACGTCCCGCATAGCCGGTCCGGGTTGGGGTATCATATGGGCGTGGGCACCAGTGCGGACGGCATTTCGTGGGACCTGCCGGATCTCGGAATCCTGGAGTTCCAGGGCAGCACGCACAACAACCTGGTTGTGTTGCACGTCATCGGTGGGGTGGTCCTGTTCGACCCGCGCACGCCCAAGCCCGATGAACGATACAAGACGATCTTCTACCGCCACGATCCGAAACCGGTCGGGTTCAGCGTAGCCTTCTCACCGGACGGATTGCACTGGGGTCCGCTTGAGTTCATCGAGGAACTCGACGATTCGGGCGACCGTAGCGGCACCGGCGCAAGCGATATCGTCAACGCCTTCTACGACCCCGTCCGCGAGGAGTTCGTGGCCGTCTTCAAGATGTGGTCGCGGGAAGGCCAGTTCACGGTTCCCGTGAAACGCGGCACGCCCGCACCCCGGTGCGGACGCAGGGTGGTGGGCATCAGCCGGAGCAAGGATTTCCGCAACTGGTCCAAGGCCAAGCAAGTGCTTCTACCGGACGCGGATGACGCGCCGACCCACGAGTTCTATGGCGTTCCGAGCATAGTCCGCCGGGGCGGGTTGTACATCGGGTTCCTCCCGTGCCTCATCGACGACGCACCGCCGGACGGCATAGGGTGGACGGAACTGGCGGTCAGCCGCGACGGCGACACATGGCACCGTATCCGGGAGCCGTTCCTCGACCGCGCAGGCGATGAAGCGGGGGCAGTGGACCACGCCATTGCGTGGGTGACTGAGGTGGCGCAGGTCGGCGGAATGGAGCACGTGTACTACACGGGCTGTGAAGCCGGGCACAAACTGGGCAACCGGTTCGCGTGTCTCGCCACCATGCGGAAAGATGGGTTCGTGTCGGTTGACGCGGGTCCGGACGGCGGCGCCCTCGCCACGCATCCATTCCAACTGACCAAGGAGGCCGGACGCGCCCTCCGCCTAAACGTCGACGCCCCGGACGGCGAAGTCCGCGTGCAGGTCTCCGCCGACGGCAAAGCGATCCCCGGCTACACATTCGACGACTGCGTGCCGGTGACAGGCGACGATGCCGCTCTACCCGTCTCGTGGAAGGGCGGCACGAGCCTGCCCGATTCCGGCCCCCTGCTTCAGATCTCCTTCCAGATGCGTAGTGCGAGACTGTATGCGTTCGAGTTCGCCGCGCCGGGAGGCCCGAAATAGCCCGATGGCGCTACAACCGAGGGATCTGGCGGTCGCGAATGGCTTCCGCAAGCCGCTGTGCGACCTCGTAGCGCCCCTCATACCACAAGTGGACCGATGGCACGGGTTTGGGATCGAACTTGTCCGACTCCAGACTGTGCGAGAGGTCGAATACCTCGGCGCCGGAATCCCGCAAGACGGCAATCGCCATGTCTCTCTGCGCGTCGAGCGCGATCATGTAGGGTTCGCCCACGTGCTCCCGCGCGAATTCGCGATCAACTGGCGTGACGTAGAACAACGGAACGATTCCCGCTCGCTTGAGGAGGCCGGCACACTCAGCCATCGCTCGCAACTCGGGGTCCTTTCGGTCGGGCAGAATGGCGCGGCACTGGTAGAACAGTCGGCCGCGTTCCACGTGGTCCGGCGCCTCGGCGAGCATTTCGAAGACGTCTCCCGCCGTTGTCGTTCCCAAACCGGGTACTTCGACTTCGATGCGATTCCATTCACGCCAGGACAAGGGGTCGAGATCGAACCATCTGAAGGCGGCAAGCGGTCGATACACCAAGTTCGACACCCAAGCCGGGTACCGAAGCGCGATGCGCTCCCCCACCCACCGGTGCCCGGGCATCTCGTCCCACGGCGCCACGCGGATGGGGTTCACAACCATCACGGCGACGGCCGGCCGGTGCCCGGACCGCACCATGTAGCGTGCCTGTTCGAGGAACTCTTCCTGTCCGTGACCGAGCCCACCCAATGCGGCCACGCGCGTGCCGGGCAGGAGACCTTCCAGGATGGTGCAGGTGGATCCAGCCTTAGGAGATGCGCCGTTGCCTCTTTCCGACCTGCGGGGCTCCACGCTGCTGTCCGCGAAGTAGGCGACGTCGGGCGATCCCGCGAGGGCCTTGTCCATTCTGTGTCGGTGTTCGTCCAATTCGCGGCACGGCCACACCCGCGACACGACCACTTGGCAGACGCCAAGCAGCAGGAGGTAGAGACCGATCTTGAGGGCCAATCTGCCCATCTGCATCCTCCGCCTTTCCTTACGGACCGACTAGAATTGGAAGTAAATGAAGGGAATGCGTTCAGCAACTCCCAAGTTAAGAATCATCACGCCAAGGGCTAAGTAAGCGGCCCACCGGATCCCCGTGGGCATGCGGCGAAACACATCCGCTGCGTCGCCGTCTTTCTGGAACGACTCAAACGCCTGCAGGAGCACCACGACACCCACCATGCCCCAGAGCCACGGCCCCGACGTGCCCAGCATCCCCGGCAATCCGGCCACCCAGTCCAACCGAACAAGCTGGGGCACGCTTCCGGCGACCTGCCCCACAATGTGGAACGCGTCGGACACGGTATCCGCCCGAAAGAACACCCAGGCCAGGCAGACCACGGCGAACGTGACCAAGCGTTCGAGTATCGCACGCAGCCAGGCGAATCGGGTGTCGCAGGCCGCAGCGAATCGCGCATAGGGTTTGGCCAGGAACGTGGAGACGACGTAGAGCCCTCCGTGAATCGCCCCCCAGCACACAAACGTCCAGCTGGCGCCGTGCCATAGTCCACTGACCACAAAAGTGATCAGCAGGTTCAAGTACCAGCGCGGGATCGGCACGCGGCTGCCTCCCAGTGGGATGTACAGGTAGTCTCGAAACCAGGTGGACAACGAAATGTGCCAGCGATGCCAGAAATCCACGATGGAACGGGCGACGTAGGGCCGGTCGAAGTTCTTCATTAAGCGGAAGCCCAATATGCGTGCCGTGCCGATGGCAATGTCCGAGTATCCGGAGAAGTCGCAGTAGATCTGGAACGCGAAGAACACGGTCGCAATCAGGTGCGCGGGGGCGCCGTGTTCCGTTGGGGCGCCGTACACGGTGTCGACCAGAATGCCCAGGTTGTCGGCGATCACCACCTTCTTAAACATGCCCCAGAACGCCAGACGAAGCCCTTCCGTGATTCGCGCGGCGTCGGCGCGATGGGTCTCGTAGAACTGCTTCAGCAAGTGCTGGGGCCGTTCGATAGGTCCTGCAACCAATTGGGGGAAGAACGCGACATACAAGGCGAAGATGCCGAGATGCCGCTCGCAGCGTTGGCGGCCTTTGAAGACCTCAATCGTATAGCTGAGTGTCTGGAAGGTGTAGAACGAGATGCCTACCGGCAGCAACAGGTCGGATTGGGGCATGGTGTACGAAACGCCGATCCATTCGAAGAGGCCCTGGGTTGCGTCGCTGAAGAAATTGAAGTATTTGAACGCGAACAACAGGCCCAGGTTCAGGCCCAGACTGAGCAGAAGCAGTCCCCATCGCTTCGCGCGGTTCTCCGTACGGTCGAGCAGTCGTCCCGCGATGTAATCGACCCCGGTGGACAGGAGAATCAGGACGAGATAGCTGGGTACCCACGCCATGTAGAACATGTAGCTGGCAGCCAACAACAGGATCCACCGGTAGCGTCCGGGCAACAGAAAATGGAGGCAGGCCACTACCGGAAAGAAGACCAGGAATTCCCACGAATTGAACTGCATTCACACCCCGTTCGAACTGGAATCGGAAGAAACAGGCCTCCGAGTCTCGCGTCCCCCCACACGCGTCTGCGTGTTGTCGGTTTCGCCCGCGCCCAGCTCCTCAAGAAGCATCGCGGTCCGGGTGTCGGGAAGGCGCACCACGTGGAACAACACCGCAATGTACTGGTCATCGTCTCCGGCGCGGTGCGGGTTGACGTACTCCCAGACGATCTCCTTCTCGGGGGTCACCTCGAACGCACGGCCCTGGTCCGATTCCACGATCAGGGTGTTCCCATTGGGCAATCGCTGGAACGCGCCGCAACTGCCCGTGCGGAAAGGCACCTCCGGGGTGCCGTCGTACCGCCAGACGATCTCCTGCGTAAACGGATCGACTTCCACGACCTTGGAATGGTCCACCGACGCGAAGTTGTCGAACACGCCGATGGTGCCACCTTCCAGCACCCGCGGATGGTGCTGCATGGTCCACATGCCCGTCAACGCCCACGTCGCCGTTGCGTTGTCCAAGTCCAGCACGGCAATCGTGTTGAGTTGATGGATCGACACGAGCACATGGCCCTTTGCGAAGCTGACGGACCGCGACTGCAAGCGTCCCGAGAGGACCTGCACCGCATTGGTGTGGAAGATGTCCGGGTGTGGGCTCGTGGACCTCACCAGATGCCGGTATGCGGAATCCTCCATGCACTTCAAGATGGACACGCGCCGGAGTTCGTTCCCGTCCGGATCGAGTTCTACCACATAGTCCTCGAGGATTTCGCGGCCGTTTCTGTAGTTCGGGTTGGTAGCACTCTCCCGGCCCAGCACGTAGATGGTTCCGTCAGCGGCGACGTCGACATCGTGATGATAGTCGCCTAGTTTTCCCCAAAGGAGATTGGAGTCCTTGTCGACCTTGATCAGACCGAATCCTTCGAAGATGGCGATCAAGTCGCCGTTGTCGAACAGGTGCACGCGCCGCCAGAACTGCCATCCCCTCGGCCAGTCGTCGGGCGCAGGCACGTCGGCATCCGGCCAGACATCCTTGAACCGCAGCCGCCACGTGTGGAGCACCTTCCCGTTCATGTCGGTGAGGGAGGTCTCCGCGTCGTGCGCGGACGTGATCAGGTTGGTTCCTGAGAAGGCGTGGTCCGCGTCGTGGATGGTAACGCCTTCGGAAGCCGATGGCGCCTCGCTGCCGTCCGTATACCCCAGGGTCAGGATGCGCTCAAGCTGGGCCTGATCTTCTTCCGAAACACGCTGCGACCCCACGTGCCTGCGGGGATTGCGCCAGTAACCCGGTTGGCCTCCGTAGAAGCCAAGTACGTCTTGGCCTGCGAAAGTGGAAGCCTTCCCCGGTTCCTCTTTCGCATCCTGCGGGGCAGCGGTCTCCGTCGGCGCAGACGGCTCAACGGACACATGCTGCGCGAGTTTGTACCCGCCGGCGAACGCCAGCGCAACGGCAAGCAATGTAAACAGCCTCGTCCGACGAGGATCCGACGCGCGCACAGAGGGTCTCCCATCAAAGGACCGATACCGACGAACGCGCCCCGAACGCACTCAGCCCCCCTACTCTCCGACTGGTCTCGTCCGACGTTGGGCCTTGCTCACCGATCCGGTCTACCATCAAAAAGGGGGTCGCCGCGACCCCAACTCCACGACACAGTATAGGAAAGTCGCCCGGATCATGTCGAACCGGCGCCTGCCGACGGGTCGCGGACAGATCAGTTCGCTTCGTGCTCGTGGTCGATGGTGGTGATGCGGTTGTCGGCATCGACGTGGACGACGTTGGGGGTGAAGGTCTTGGCTTCGGCTTCGTCCATCATGGCGTAGGTGAGCGCAATGATGATGTCGCCGGCTTCGCCGAGTCGCGCGGCAGGGCCGTTGAGGCATACCACGCCGCTGCCGCGTTCGCCTTCGATGACGTAGGTCTCGAACCGCGCCCCGTTGTTGATGTTGAGCACCTGAACGCGTTCGAAGGGCAGCATCCCGGCGGCTTCCATCAGGTCGAGGTCCAGCGTGAGACTGCCCACGTAATGCAAATCGGCCTCGGTCACGGTGGCGCGATGAATCTTACTTCTCATCATGGTCAACAACATGGGCGGTTACCTCATAGCGCAGCCAGGGCCGCTGGGGTTCGGTTTGGTGCAGACATATTCGGCCAACATGCCGTCGTGGTAGATGGCCTCGTCGGTCGTGAATCCGGCGCGGGTCAGCATGCCTTCCATGATCCAATCCATGGTGCTGTATTCGCCGTGGACGTGGTCTTCGAAATCCCGCGCGAACTTGTCGTCCACGCGCTCGGCCATACCGGCGAAAGCGGCTTCCAGGAACGGTCCGTGGTCCCGCGTG
>JAAEQP010000826.1 GCA_024231375.1 bacterium
ACGCAGAGAAGCTGGCCTTCGTGATGAATCTGAAGAACGTCAAGCGCGGCCGCATTCGCGAGTACGCCGACAAGTTCTCCGGCGTCGAGTACCGGGAAGGCGCGCGTCCGTGGGATATCCCCTGCGACTGTGCATTCCCGAGCGCGACCCAGAACGAAATCTCGGGCGACGACGCCAAGACCCTCGTCAAGAACGGGTGCAAGGTCGTCTCCGAGGGCGCTAACATGCCGACCGCTCCGGAAGGCGTGGACTGCTTTATCGAGAACAAGCTGTTCTACGGTCCTGGCAAAGCTGCCAACGCCGGTGGCGTGGCCGTGTCCGGACTTGAGATGGCTCAGAACGCACAGCACACCGCATGGACCCGCGAAGAAGTCGACTCCCGGCTTCAGGACATCATGCGCGCCGTCCATTCGCAGGCGTTGCAGGCATCCGAAGAGTACGGAGATGCCGGCAACTACGTGATGGGCGCGAACATCGCCGGTTTCGTGAAGGTAGCCGACGCCATGCTCGATCAGGGACTGGTGTAATGCCTCTTGGGCTTGGCCCGGAATGAACGCTGATGACAGGGCGGGGGAATCCATTCCCCCGCCCTTCGTCTTGAGAGGGGATTATGGACGCGTCGAAACCCGAACCGAGTACAGGCGTTCCCGCGTTTGACCGTGTCCTGTGTGGCCTTTGTCTTGGCGACAATGTGGTGTGGGAAGTGGAATCCATCGACGACTACGCGTCGTTTGTGGAGCCCTTCGTGGCCGCGGCGCTTGCGCAGGGCCGCAGGCTGATGTATTTCCGGTTCGCACGGCATGCGCCCCTCATCGATCCGGCACTTGGCGTCGAGACCATCGAGCTCGACCCCCAAGCGGGGTTCGAAACGTTTCTCGACGGTATCCACGGTGCCGTGGCCGAGGCCGGCAAAGGCGCATACTACGTGTTCGACAGCCTTTCCGACCTTACGGCCGACTGGTACTGCGACCAGATGGTGGGCAACTTCTTCCAGTTGACCTGTCCCTATCTGTACGACATGGACACCATCGCCTACTTCGGTCTCCTCCGGAGCTTTCACTCCTCCTTCGCCATGGTGCCCATCAGCGAAACCACCCAGCTACTCCTCGAGGTGTACCGTCAAAAAGGCAAACTCTACGTACACCCCATGAAAGTGCAGGATCGGTCGTCGCCCCAGATGTACATGCTTCATGTGTTGGACGGCGAAGAGGTCCGACCCGTGACCGAGAGTCACACGGTGTCCGAGATTCTTACGTCCAGCCCGCGCTCGGCCCTCGGCTTGTCCCAATACCATCTGGGAGTCTGGACCCGCACGTTCGTGCAGGCCGAGGTGCTCCTCGAACAGGCCAGCCAAGGGGAGGCCTCTTCGGAGGTCGTGGACGAGATGTTCCACCGGCTTCTTCGGATGGCGGTGTCGCGCGATGAACGCGTCTTGGCCCTGGCCGCAAAGTACTTCGACCTGTCGGATATGGTGGCCATCGGAAAACGGCTTCTCGGCACGGGGCTCATCGGCGGCAAGTCCATCGGCATGCTGCTTGCCCGCGCCATCCTGAAGCGCACAATACCACGATGGAAATCGCTCCTCGAGATTCACGACTCCTTCTTCATCCCGTCCGACGTGTTCTACACCTTCCTGGTCCGGAACGGATGCTGGGAAATCAGGAAGCGCCAACTGCGTTCCAAGGACTATTTCCGCGGGGCCGAGGAAGCCCGCCAGCGGATCCTGATGGGCACATTTCCGACCCACATCGAAAAGCGCTTCGCCGACATGCTGGACTACTTCGGGCAATCGCCCATCATCGTGCGGTCCAGTAGTCTGCTGGAAGACAACTTCGGCAACTCCTTCGCGGGCAAGTACGACAGCGTGTTCTGCGCCAACCAGGGGTCCCGCCAAGAGCGCCTGGCCAGCTTCATCTCCGCGGTGAAGGCGGTCTACGCCAGCACCATGAGCCGACCCGCCCTCGCGTACCGAGCCCATCACAATCTCCTGGATCGCGACGAGCAAATGGCCCTGCTTGTCCAGCGCGTGTCGGGGTCCCAGCATGGCCGGTTCCATTACCCCCAACTCGCAGGCGTCGCCTTCTCGTTCAACCCCTACGTCTGGAATCCCGATATCGATCCCCAGGCGGGAATGCTCCGTCTGGTGTTCGGGTTGGGAACCCGCGCCGTAGATCGGACGGATGACGACTACACACGCCTGGTGGCGCTGAACGCGCCTCTTCGCCGCCCGGAATCAGGATCGGACGAGACCTCTAACTATTCTCAACGGAAGGTCGATGCACTCGACCTCGAGCGGGACGAGTTGGTAACGACGGAATTCGAGGAAGTCGTTTCCGAGAGCATCGATCTGCCGATACTGCTGTTCGCGTCGCACGACCGGGCCGTGGCCAGGATGGCCAGGGAGCAAGGGCGCGGCCGAGGCCAAGTGGCTGCCGCGTGGCGGCTCGATTTCAACCGGCTTCTCACGCGAACCACTTTCGTCGAAGACATGCGCCAGATGGCGGAAGTGATCGCGGAGGCATACGAAAGCCCGGTCGACATCGAATTCACCGCCAACTTCGATCCGGAAGGCAACTACAAGGTGAACCTTGTCCAGTGCCGCCCCCTCCAAGTCAAGGGCGACGCCGTTCTCACGGCCCCGCCGGTGGACATCGGCATGGACGACATGCTGATCGAGGCCCACGGTCCGGTCATCGGCCAGAGCCGGATCGACACCGTCACCCGGTTCATCTACGTGGTGCCGTCCGTCTATGGCCAACTGCCCGTGAAGAAGCGCTACGCCGTGGCCCGGCTCATCGGGAGGGTCAACAGGGCCATCGCAAAAGCCGACAATGCCGGGGTGACCGCGCTCCTCGGGCCTGGGCGTTGGGGCACCACGACCCCCTCACTCGGGGTCCCCGTCCATTTCGCCGAAATCAACACCGTCTCCATCCTGTGCGAAATCGTGGCCATGCGCGACGACCTCGTTCCGGACGTTTCCTTCGGCTCGCACTTCTTCAGCGAACTGGTCGAAATGGACATGCTGTACCTGGCCCTCTTTCCGAACCAGGAGAACAACCTGCTGAATCGAGGGTTCTTCGAGGAGCAACCCAATCTCCTCACCGAGTTGGTGCCGGATGCTGAGGCTTATTCGGATTTGGTACGCGTTGTGGACGCCACGAGCCAACCCGGTGGAAAACGTATCCGTTTTCGCGCGGACACGCTCAAGCAGGACGTTCGCTGTTACGTCGCCAGCGACTAGAGGCCCGTGTCGGGATCGGACGGAGGCTGTGATTTGCTCCGGAATGTGCGTATCATGGCGCACCGTCGAACCCGAAATGAGTACAAGCGAAGGAGTCAGTCATGAGAATCGGGATCATTGGGTCGGAGAACAGCCACACCAAAGCGATTGCCACGATCATCAACGTGGAAAAGAAGATCAAGGGATGCAGCGTGGACTATGTCTGGGGCGAGACCGACGCCTTCGCGAAAGACGCCGCCAAAGGGGGACAGATTCCGAACATCGTGAAGACGCCGCGCCAGATGCTCGGCAAGGTTGACGCGGTGCTCTGCGACCACCGCCACCCCAAGCACCATCTCAAGTCCGTGCGGCCCTTCGTAGAGCAGGGCATTCCCACCTTCGTCGACAAACCCTTCTGCTTCCGCGCCAAGGAAGGCAAGGAGTTCCTGCGCATGGCGAACCGCAAAGGCACGCCCGTCACATCGTTCAGCGTCCTGACCCATCAGAAGAGCTTCAAACGATTCGTGGCGAAACTCGATGGCATCGGCGAAGTGAAGGCGGCCAGCACGTGGGGCCCCTGCGATTTGAAGAGCAAATGGGGCGGTGTGTTCTTCTACGGCATTCACCAGGTCGACCTCGTCCTGCACGCCTTCGGTTTCGATGTGAAAGCAGCCCAAATCACCAAGAACGGTCAGGACGCCACGGCCCAGCTCTTGTATCCCTCGGGACTCGTCGTGACCATGAACCTTATCAAGGAAGGATGCCCGGGGTTTGGCATGAGCGCCGTCGGGTGCGACGGTGCAGTGCAGTCCAAGATCACGCCGGACAAGAGCACCTATCTTACGGGCGTGAGGACATTCACCACCATGTTCAAGACGGGCGTCCGTCCGTTGGCCGACGAGCAGATGCTGAAGCCTGTGCAGGTGCTGGAAGCGCTGGAGAAGTCGGTCAAGACCGGGGCCCTCGAGAAAGTCGCCAAGTAGCACGGCGCACCCCCTTCACACCAATCGCCGGGGCCCTCGATGACCATTCTTCGAGGGCCCCGGCTGTCTGTTTTCCAGGTCTGATTGCGTCCGCGTGAGTTGCCCACGAGGGCGGGCCGTGATACGCTCTTGTGGCCGATAGCGTGAGCCTGTGCCATCCCTGGACTCAAGCGTCGGCACGAGACAAGCCCTCAGGAACGCCCAAAGGAGCACCGGACTCATGACCTGCCCTACCGATGATCGCCCCACGAATCGCGCCTCGTCCACAATGAACCGGCGAGGATTCCTGCATGCGGGCTCCGCCGCGTTGGCGGGGCTGGCCGCGTCGGGTACGGCCACCGGGCAACCATCACCCCCCCGCGTGGTAAAAGTCACCAATGCGAAAGCCACGGATAAGCGCGGCACAGGCGATGCGAAGATCGTGCGCGATATGGTGGACCGGTCGATCCGAGAGTTGACGGGTAAGGATTCCCTTCGGGATGCGTGGCGGGAAATCGTGTCGCCCGACGATGTGGTCGGACTGAAGGTGAACCTTCGGGGCGGACGTTACCTGTCCACACAACCGTGTGTGGTGGACGCTGTGATTGCTGGACTTAAGAAGGCCGGTGTCAAGGACAACAACATCCTCGTGTGGGACGCCTGGACCAAGGAGTTCCGGCCCGCCGGCTACACCGTGAACATGTCGAACAAGGGCGTGCGCTATATGGCGACGGACCGGGGCGAGATCGAAGGTGGTGGGTCCGCGCGCAAGGAAGAGGTCCGGAAGGCGCTGGCGCCCTTCTACACCGACGAACCGCTTGACGTCGGGGGCGTGCCCGTCTGGTTCAGCCGCATCCTGACCGACGAGATCACCGCGCTCATTAACTTGCCGCTGGTCAAGGACCACATGATCGCGGGCGTTACATGTTCCATGAAGAATCATTACGGGTCCATCCTCAATCCATTCGACCTGCACAAGGATTGTTGCGACCCCTGGCTGGGCGCATTGAGCGCTGCACCGCCCATCAAGGACAAGTCGCGCCTCATTCTCGTGGACGGCCTTCGGTCGCTCTACAATGGCGGGCCGCGCGACAAGCCGCAGTGGCGCTGGAGGCAGAACGCCGTCATCGCAGGTATTGATACGGTGGCGGTGGACGCCTTGGCCCTCCGCATCCTGGAAGCCAAGCGCAAGGATGTGGGTATGGATTCCGTAGCGGGCATGGCGCGCCATGTGGCTACGGCAGGCGAGATGGGACTCGGCGTCAGCGACCTGAGTCAGGTGGACGTGCGCGAGATTGATACGGCGTAACTCACATTTTCCCCAACACCCGGAGAGCAAACAGAACGATGGCTATCCTTGCCCATACTTTCAAACGCGTAGCGGCCGCGCTACTGGCCTTGGCCCTCCTCTGGGCGCCATGGCCTTCAAACGCCGCCGAAGCTGGCGATGCGTCCGCGGGTATCACCCAAGCGGAGGAGTTCATCACGGCGCGTGCCGGCATGGACCGGGGGTACTGTCTCGATTACGGCGTGGGCACGGGCGCTCTGGCGCGGACCATTGCGGAACGCACACAGCTCACGGTGCTGGGTGCGACGGACGACCCGGCGCAGGTACAGGACATACGGCGCGCACTCCACGAGCAAGACGCCTACGGCGACCGCATCGTGGTGCAGCAGGCCGACCTGGCCAGCCTGCCGTACCGCGACTACGCGGCCGCCCTCGTCGTGTCCGGCTCGATGATCGAGACAGGCCAGTGCCCTGGTTCGGCGACCGAGATGTTCCGCATGGTGCGGCCGGATGGCGGCATGGCCATCATCGGACAACCCGCCGGTTGCCCGAACCCGCTGGAACGCGATCATCTCGAAGCATGGTTGCAGGCAGGCGACGTGCCCTACACGATCATCGACAGCGCTGAAGACGGCCTCTGGGCCGTGGTCGTGCGGGGTCCACTGGAGGGCGCGGGGGAATGGACCCACATGTGGGCCGACCTCGGCAACACGGCCTGCAGCGGCGACACGCGCACCAGCGACGAATTCGAGGTGCTGTGGTTTGGCGAGCCCGGCCCCCGCATCATGGTCGACCGGCACTGGGAGCCCGTGGCGCCGTTGTACAAGGACGGTCGGCTGTTTGTGCCTGGCTTCGACCGCATCGTGTGCTGCGACGCCTACAATGGTGCGCGGCTGTGGGACCTTGAAGTGCCGAACGCCGCACGCATCGCCATGATGCGCGATGCGGGGTATCTTGCTCTCGACGAGACGATCCTGTTCGTGGCCGTCAAGGGCGCGTGCCTCAAGGTCGACGTCGCTTCGGGGCGTGTGCTTGGACAGTACGACCTGGAAACGGAAGGACGCGACTGGGGCTATCTTGCCGTGGACGGCGATCTGCTCCTCGGCAGCACGCAGACCGCGGGCGCGTCGTATCTGGCCGCGACAACGGGACCGGGAGCCGAGGGCAACCAACTGGGCCGCGGCGACTACCGAATGCTTATCACGGGCAAGTCCCTGTTCGGCATGGAACGCGACACCGGTCGCACTCTATGGGCGTACGAGAATCCGGAGGCGGTCATCGCCAACCCCACCATCTGCGCGGGCGACGGGGCGATGTACTTTCTGGAGAGCGAGGCCGAGGCAGTGGTCGCCGCCGCGGACGGGCGCGTCCCCATGGCGGACTTCACGGAGGGTGCGTCGGAGTACCTGGTGAAACTCGACGAACGCACCGGCGAACTGGCATGGCGCGTGCAGCATGACGTACCGTTCCAACACGTCATGCACCTTAGCTACGCCCACGGCGTGCTTGTGGCGTCGGGATGCACCACGGTCTCGGACCGCTATTGGTACCACCTGCGCGCGTACAGCGCCGCCGACGGATCGCCGTTGTGGCAACAGGATGTAGACACGACGTTCGCGGACTCGGATACGGACCACGGGAAGCAGGACAAGCACGCGCTCATCATCGGTAGGACCGTGCAACTGAAACACGGCAACTTCGACCTCATGACCGGCGCGCCCCTGGGGCTCAGTTTCAGCACAACGAACTGTGCGGACTGCGCGGCGTCGGCCAACCACATCTTCACCCGAAACAAGGGCCTCGCCACGGTCATCAGTCTCGACGAGGGGGGTGATGGACAACCCCTCTGCTCGACCATGCGGCCTGGCTGCTACATCAGCATCATTCCGGCAGGCGGCATCGTCATGCTGCCCGCGTTCAGCGCAGGATGCACGTGCAACTACACCATTCAGACATCCATCGCGTGGCTACCGAAATGAGCGGCGCCATGATGACCTCTGGGGGAGATATGAATCGACTTGGCTGGGCTTCGCCCTACAGCGTTTCCGTCCGCGGGCTCCTCGCGGCCGTCGGGATCGTCGCATTGTGCTGCTTCGGTTGCGGGAAGCCGGCCTCGACGCCGCCAACCGTTGCCCCAGAACCCGTCACAACGCCTGCCGCACCCGCGGACCCGACGCCCGGGCCGTCAGTTCTTGCCGGCGAGGATTGGCCTACACAACGCCACGACATTCAGCGAAGCGGGATCAGTTCAGAGTACTTGGGCGCTCCCTTGACGCCACTGTGGACGTACGCCACGGCTGCCCCCCCTGCCCCGGCGTGGACGGAGTCGCCCGCGGTTCACGATTACCTCCACAAGTGGTATGACCTGAAACCCCGGCAGAGTTTCGACCGGTGTTTCGACGTGGCCGTGGTCGGTGAGCGACTCTTCTTCGGGTCATCCGTGACCGGGGCGGTCACGTGTCTCGACGCAGGCACCGGAGACGAAGTCTGGGTCTTCTTCTCAGGAGGCCCGGTTCGTTTCGCGCCGCAAGTCGTCAGCGATTCCGTGTACTTCGTCAGGGTCAACGGCCGCTCCTCCGGAGGCATCACCGGCCGCGTGTATTTCGGAAGCGACGACGGCTTCGTGTACTGCCTCGACGCGGCGACCGGGGACTTGGTCTGGTCGGATCGGGCGGCTCCTGATGACGACATGATCTGGGGCAACCAGCACATGATATCGGTGTGGCCGGTGCGCACCTCCGTTCTGCTCGATGGCGAGGACGTGTTCTGGACCGCGGGCATCTTCCCGGAAGAGGGGATGTATCTGTGCAAACGGAACGCCGCGGACGGATCCGGAGGATGGACGCAACCGGCGCAGGCCCCGCCTCAAGGCTATCTGCTCGGCCTGCCCGGGCACGTGGTTGTTCCGGCAGGCAAGTCGTATCCTCGCGTATACAGCCGCACCGATGGCGCCTGCACCGGTGACCTGAAAGCCGGCACCCGCGACGGTGGATCATGGGCGATTGTCACGCCCGATCGGAGTACGGTCTGGTTCGGTCCGACAGTGGCGAACGAAACTCAGGCCTTTGCCGTCGAAGGGAAGACGCGCATCGCTTCGGTCCGCGACGCGAACTGTCTCGTCGCCGATGCGGCCCACGCCTACTACTCGACCGACACGTCGCTCGTGAAGCTCGACCGGAATGACCACTCAACGGTCTGGACTCAGGAACTCCTTTACCCGCACGCGCTCATCAAAGCGGGCGACCTGCTCTTCGCAGGCGGCGACGGCGAAGTGGCCGCCATCGGGGAGGACGGCGATGTCGTCTGGTCCGCGCCGGTAGACGGCGCGGCGTACGGACTTGCCGTGGCTCGCAGGCGTCTGTATGTGTCGACCGACACGGGCAGCATCCACTGCTTCTCGGCACTCGGACCGCGGGTCACGTGCGGTGCTCATCCCACAACAGTGACTCCGGCCTCGGCCGTCCTGTCCGGTCGGCTGGTGACGCAAGGCGCGTCACGCGCGACGGTGACCGCGCACTGGGGAACAACGGACGGAGGTGAGGATGTGGATGGCTGGGAATCCTCATCGGAAGCCGGCATAGACCCTGACGGGACCGTGACGGTAACTCTGAAGAAGCTCCAGCCGCGTGTACGCTACTTCTACCGGTTCCGAGCGGCCAATGCACACAGCGAGGCGTGGAGCGCAACCGCAGGCACGTTCTCTACGGTTTCATTGGCCGTCGCTCCGATCGGCGAATCGGTCGCGGCAAGGGGTGCCGCAACCCCTGCGTTTCTGGTGACACGGTCCCTACCTGACCATTACGCGTTGCAGGTCTCGTATCAGGTCAGCGGATCGGCTGAACCAGGCGTTCACTACGTGCCCCTTCCTGGGATCGTGACCATCCCGTCAGGGGAGACGTGCACCTCGATCATGGTTGAGCCGGTGCCCGGTCGAGCCATCGCGGGTTCAAGTACGACGCTGACGGTGTCGCTTGAGAAGGGCCCCTACGCCCAGGGCGTGTCGACGTCGGCCACCGTCTCCCTCGCGTCGGAACCTGTTGACCTTGGCCAGTGGACGCAGGTTATGCAGATATCCTTCCCCGGACACACGGGCTCCGAAGCCCTTCACGACTTCCCGGTCCCGGTCACCTTCGATGCGGCGGACGGATTCGACTACAGCGGGTTCGCGTTTCCGTCGGGCGACGACCTTCGATTCACCGATGCAGGTGGCACGCGCATGGTACGCTACGAAATCGCATCGTGGGACCCGAAAGGCCAATCCCTGGTGTGGGTCGAGGTCCCCGAACTGAAGGGCCCCGATACCACCATACGCGCCTACTGGGGCAACGCTGAAGCCGAATCACTGCCGGGGTCCGCGGACGCGGATGCGTTGTGGCGCGACTGCGATGTGGTGTCGCATGCGGACGACGCGGGGGCTCCCTTTGGCGACGCAAAAGCCACGGGCATTGCTCCGGACGCGCCAGGCGTTCTTGGCAAGAGCTTCCACTTCCAGGGCGGGTTGGCAACGCTTCCGTCCGTGCTTGGCATCGGTGCGTGCGGCCATACCGTGTCGGCGTGGGTCCGCATCCCGCGCGCGGGCCAGGAAGGACTGAAGGAAGGCGAACGCGTCGGCATTCTCCTGGGGGACTTCCCCAAGGGCGCACGCTGCAACTTTGAAATACACGCCGACGGAAGGATGCGCGCCTACTGGAACGGCGGCAAAATTGACCAGCGTGGTGAGACGGACCTGCGCGACGGTGAGTGGCACTTCATAGCGTGGACGCGCGATAGGACCGCGGACCGGACATGCCTGTACGTGGATGGGAAACTCGACGGCAGCAAGGACACGGCCGGGCAGGACGTGACCCTTTCTCTTCCCCACCGTGTGGGCGGCGACTACCGTGGCGGACCTGCGGTGCCGTACTTCCACGGGCTGGTGGATGAGTTCAGGATCGCTCGCGTAGCCCGGACGGAAGCGTGGCTCAGAACGTGCTGGGAAAGCCAGCGCCCGGACAACGCATTCTTGCGCCTGGGCCCCATAGAGTCGGTGACGGCTGGCGCGAACTAGCAGGGTCTGACCCGGCCGATTCGTCAGATGTGATAGACTATGTCTATTCCATCCGAAACCAACTCTGCGTGCCCACGCGGCACGGGCATCGGCATACACGAGGTACCATGGATCAACCCAAGAACTTTCTGATTGATATGGACGGCGTTCTGCTCCGAGGGCGCACCATCATTCCAGGCGCAGATGCCTTCATTCAGCGATTGAGAGATCGCGGGTCGAAGTTCCTCGTCTTGACGAACAATCCCATCTTCACGCCGGGAGACCTATCGCACCGGCTTCGTGTGGCGGGACTCGACATCCCCGCCAGAAACATTTTCACATCGGCCATGGCCACCGCCCGGTTCATGAAAAGTCAGCATGGAAAAGGAACGGCCTTCGTCATTGGCGAGAGCGGACTGACCACGCCCATCCATGAGGCGGGCTACGTCATCACCGATCACGACCCGGACTATGTGGTGTTGGGCGAGACCCAATCCTACAACTTCGAAGTCATCACGAAAGCCATTCGATTTGTCGCCGCGGGCGCCCGGTTCATTGCCACCAACCCGGACCCGTCCGGTCCCGCCGAAGACGGGCTTGTGCCGGCCTGCGGCGCCATGGCGGCACTCATCGAGAAGGCCACGGGGCGCATGCCCTTCTTCGTCGGAAAACCGAACCCCCTCATGATGCGAACTGCATTGAACTACCTTGAAGTCCATTCCGAGAATACGGCGATGGTGGGCGACCGCATGGATACCGACATTATCGGCGGGATTGAAGCGGGTTTGGACACCATTCTTGTGCTGACGGGAGTCACTGCGCACGAAGAGGTGGACCAGTTTCCGTACCGTCCCACCCACATCGCCGAAAGCGTGGCCCACATCGAAGTGTAACGCGCGTCAGTCCGTGAGCCCTGCCTCGTAACGTTCGAGCGAGAACTCGCCCAAGTCCGGCAATACCAAATCGGCCAATGACACGTCCTGGGCCGGACGGTCGGTGCGCGCCAGCGCCACGCAGTGCATCCCGGCCCCTTTCGCCGCCTGAACCCCCGCCGCGGAATCTTCGAAGACCAGACACGCCTCGGGCGCTAGTCCCAGCTTTTCCGCGGCCAAGGTATAGCCCGCCGGGTGCGGCTTGGAAGGGCTGTAGTCTTCATGGGCCAGGAAGAATTCAAGCCGGTCTCCACATCCCAAGGTCTCGATGTTCCGGGCCACGTTGCGCCGCATGGCGCCCGACACGACGCATACGGGGTGCGTCTCGCTGAGGGTCTGCAGAAGGTCCAGTGAGGAGTGAATCCGGATGTCGCGAGTCCTGCGAAACTCAGCGAAATGCGGGGCAATGATGTCGTCCATGGTATCGGTCGACATGCCGCTGAGCGAACTGAATCGCCCCACAATGGTTTCGTACACGGCTTCCCACGGAATCCCGTACACAATGTCGACCACCTGCTCTCGCGTGACGTCAATTCCCTGGTCCAGCAGGAACCGTTCAGTGGCTTCGACCCACAGAATCTCCGTGTCGGTCAGGGTTCCATCCATGTCGAAAACGAAGGCTTGAATAGGCAATTGGTATATCTCCAACTCGCATTGCACTTGACACCGCGCACGATCATAACGTACATTATGTACAGAATACAACCTTTAGGGCGGCCGGAGCCGTCGCTCTCGGGAGAACGGAGATGTCCACACCTCTCAGCATCGTCGAAGCGCGGAAGCAGTTCTCTTCGCTCGTCGGGCGGGCGTCCTTCGGCGGCGAGCGGATCATACTGTCGAAGAATGGCAGGTGCGTCGCCGCCGTGGTGCCGATGGCGGATCTGGAACTATTGCAGGCGTTGGAGGACAAGATCGACTTGGCCGACGCCCGCGCGGCACTGAACGAAGCCCGAAAGAAGGGCGCCATGCCACTGGAAGCGCTCAAGCACGAACTTGGCCTGTAGTCGATGGGATACGAAGTCCGGTTCGCCCCGAAGGCGGTCCGTCAACTCCGCAAACTATCGAAGCCGGTCCAGAGGCGGGTCTTCGAACACGTTGAGGCCCTTGTCGACAACCCGCGCCCAGCCGGATGCACAAAGCTGTCTGGCGCCGAAGGCTTCTACCGAATTCGGGTTGGCGAGTACCGTGTCATCTACACCATCGAGGACCAGAAGCTGATAGTTCTCGTTGTGAAGATCGGTGATAGGAAGGACATCTATCGGCGTGGAGCCGGGCGCTGAAGAACCCGTCAGAACAGGTCCATCTGGCTGGAACGGGGCGCCTTGCGGCGTGCCGTGGTGGCGCGGTGCTCGAGTAGGCGCTCTTCGATTTCCGCGAGGAACGGCGACGGCGCCATCGGGCGGACGCGACCGCGGATCCGTCGTTTTCGGGCATGGGAGAGAACCAGACGGCGCCGCGCACGCGTCATCCCCACGTAGAACAGACGTCGCTCCTCTTCCATGGCGCCGGGTGTCGCCTCACCACCGAACACCAATGGAAGCAGGCCTTTCTCGCAGCCTGTAACGAACACCACCTCGAACTCCAGACCCTTGGCAGCGTGAAGTGTCATGAGCGACACCCGTTCGGCTCGCGGGTCCCAGGCATCCGCGTCGACGCCCAGGGCCACGCGGTCGAGGAAGCGCACCGCATCGTCGCCGGCTTCCCCGGCCAAGGGTTCGAGTGCCGTGAGAGCAGCCGTGAGACGGGTTTCCAGATCTGGTCGATCGGATTCGGCCGATGCGTCCGAGTCCTCCCAGGCCCATTCCGGACCCAGCCTGCCACCCTTCGCCTCGGATCGAAGCCGGTCCGCTGCGTCTCGCAACCGGGCGAGCACCGACTCGCCATCGCAGTCCCCGCTTCGCACGAGCGAGACCAACGCTTGCGCGACCGGGTCTTCGGCCAGTCGACGATGCGTGCAGCGCTGATAGGGGATGCCCGACCGGGCCAGGGCCTCACAGAGGGCGTCCGCCTGCGCGTCCGTCCGGTATAGCACGGCAAGGTCCGAGAAACTGAGCGCAACCCCGGCCTGACCTTCGCTGCGCCCGCTGTCGATAGAGAAATGGGAGTGACCGCCGATGAGGTCCTCAACCGTCTGCACGACGAACTCGGCCTCGGCACGGTCCGTTGGCGCTCCATGCATGACTACCCGGTCGGGACTATCCAGGAGGGTCTCGAGTTTCCCGTCCGCGTCGTCTCCTCCCATAACCTGGCCGGACGCGTCCAGGATGGGCCGCGCACACCGGTAGGATCGCTTCAGCCGCACCTCGTTCGCCGCGGGATAGTCCTGTTGGAACCGCTCAAAGAAGGCCACGTCCGCGCCCCGGAAACTGTAGATGGATTGGTCGGGATCGCCAATGGCGCAGAGGTTCCGATCCGAAGGAGCCAACATACGCACCAGCCGGTACTGGAGTGCATCGATGTCCTGGTATTCGTCAATCGAAATCCAGCGGAAACGGTCGCGATACTCACGCGCCAGCTCGTCGTTCTCTTCAAGCAGCCCCACAGGCAGCGCAATAAGGTCTTCAAAGTCGACAAGCCCTTCGGCCCGCAGTGCGCGCTCGTAGGCCACAAGGACGGTGGCCAACCGGTCGGAGGGCTCAGGGGCCGTGTCTTGCCGTTTGGCCAGCGCGATACGCTGACGCCATCGCTTCGCTTCGCGCGCGCTGCACTCAAGCATGCCCGCCAGCAAGGCCTCGCGCTCGGGTTCGCCCCCGACGGAGAAGGTGTCCGGCAGCCCCATCTGAGGCGCGTGTTCCCGCAGTATCTCCAGCCCGAGGGCATGGAACGTGCGCACGGCCACCGCCTCACCGTTTCCGGGCATCAACTGCGTCAGCCGTTCGGCCATTTCCTGCGCGGCGCGCCGCGTGAACGTGATAGCGAGACAAGACTCCGGGGCCACGCCGTGGTCGGCGACGAGGTGCGCGATGCGGTGCGTAATGGTGCGCGTCTTCCCGGTGCCCGGACCAGCTACAATCAGCAGCGGGCCGTCCACACATTCGGCCGCGGCCCGTTGGTCCGGGTCGAGGCCGTCGAGGATGGCGCCTGACGCCGCGTCGGCCTTAGGGACGGGCTTCACCGCCTCCGGCGTCTCGGGTGAGGCCTCGTATGCCGCATCGTCCTCAGCGGCCGCCTCGACCGGAGTATCATTGGCGCGCTCTTCCTGGGCCACGGGAAACAGCAGGCCGCCCGCGTGCTGCGCCGCAAGCTCCTCCGGCGTGAACAGTCGAATGACACCGAACTCGCCGTCGTAGCCTGCCTCGCGAATCACCTCCCCTTCCCGCATGCGGCGGATGGCCTCGACCAATTGTGGCGACGCGTGGCGTCCAATGCGGTCCAACGGAACGTGTTCCAGCAAGGGCAGCTCGGGCCCCAACCGGTTGAGCAACATTTCGTAGGTCCGTGCAACACGTTTGCTGCCCGCGCCGACGCCTTCCAACTCCGACAGGACTTCGGGAAGGGGGATAAGGTTGCGGTAGGGGTCCGGGTCGGGCCGTACACTGCCCTCGGGCCGATCGGCGAGTTCCACCACGCGGTGCATCACGCCGACCGTTACCGGTTTCCCACAGACAGGGCACAACCCGCCGTGCCGTTTCGTTTCCTCGGGCGTGAAGCGCACGCCGCACTTGCGGTGCCCGTCCAGGTGGTACTTCCCTTCCTGAGGGTAGAACTCGACCGTGCCTCCATAACCCACGCCCGTTTCCAGGGCGCGGCGCATGGTGAAGTAGTCCATGTCGCACTCGAACACACACGCGTTGCGGCCCAACTTCGACGGAGAGTGGGCATCCGAGTTCGACACCAATCGAAACCGGTCCAGGCTCGTCAGGCGCCAATGCATGGCCGGGTCGGTCGACAGTCCCGTCTCGACAGCGAACACATGCTGCGCCAAGTCGCCGTAGCATTCGTCGACCGAGTCGAATCCCGACTTCGACCCCATCGCGGAGAACCACGGGGTCCAGATGTGGGCAGGAACGAGAAACGCCCCTTCCCCACTCTCAAGCACGATCTCCAACAGGTCCCGCGAGTCGAGTCCGAGGATGGGCCGCCCGTCCGCGTTCAGGTTCCCTATCCGCGACAAGGCGGCCGCGAACCGGTCGGCGCAATCGAAGTCCGGAAGATAGATGACGTGATGGACTTTGCGGGTGCGGTCGCCCTTCTTGTAGATGGTGGCGATCTCGACGGACAAGAGGTAGCGCACGTCGCCACGGCACGACGGGATCACTTGAGACTCCGCTTCGGACTCCAGGTCCGCCCGCAGCCGGAACAGTCCCGACTCGGCCGGTTCCAGTTTCTCGCGTATCTCGTTCCGCCATTCAGGATGGGTCACGTCGCCTGTCGCGACGACGGAGACGCCCTTCTTGCACGCCCAGATGTACAAGTGTTCCAGGTCGCACGTGCGGCTCGTGGCGCGCGAATACTTCGAGTGAATGTGCAGGTCCGCGTAGAAACTCACGGTGTCTCTTTGGATTTCCGGTTCGAGTTGGTCTATCCTCTCACGTTGTTCGCATAGCGTATCACACCGGCGCGCGTCATGGCTTGCGCCTGGGGGAAGACGAAATGAATCTGACCGCCTTGACCACTGCCGCCGCCCTCGTCTGCACGTTCTCCGCCACGGATGGCAAGGACGGATCCATGACCGATTCTGCTGAACCCGAACACGTTGCCCTCTGGCCCGGCGCGCCGCCGGCCTCCAGTCCCGACAGCGATTTCGTGCCATGGCTTGAACCGTACCTTGTTGATGGCGACACCCCACGCGGCGCCGTGATCGTGTGCCCGGGTGGCGGATACGGAGGACGTGCCGAACACGAAGGCGCTCCCATCGCCAAGCGGCTGAATGAAGCAGGCATCCACGCGTTTGTGTTGCAGTACCGCGTGTCGCCCAACCGGCATCCCGCTCCGTTGCTCGACTCGACCCGTGCAATACGCCTTGTGCGCAGCCGCGCAGCCGAATGGCGCGTGCTCTCCGACCACATCGCGATTCTCGGATTCTCGGCAGGCGGACACCTCACCGCCAGCACGGCCGTCCACTATGCGTCGGACGACGCCAAGGCTGGCGACGCCCTCGACGCAACTAACCCGCGGCCCGACGCTGCGATTCTGTGCTACCCGGTTATCTCGTCGGGCGAGTTCGCGCACCGCGGGTCCTTCCGCAACCTGCTCGGCGACTCACCGGACCCCGCCATGCTGGAATTCATGTCCCTCGAAAAGCAGGTGACCGCCGAGACGCCGCCCACGTTCCTTTGGCACACCGCTGCCGACGGAGGCGTTCCCGTTGGGAACAGCCTCCTGTTCGCTGCTGCTCTTTCCAAGGTGGACGTGCCCTTCGAGCTTCACGTCTATCCCAACGGGCGGCACGGACTCGGCCTTTCGCCCGATGACGCCCACGTCGCCACGTGGATGCCTCTGTGTTGCGAGTGGCTAAAGGAAATGGGATGGTAGGCAGGGAAGCGGCCCGTTGAGGAAGGCATGTGACGACAAGAGCAGAAGCGGGAAATCCGGGACTGTACCAAGCGAGCGAAGCGAGACGGGACTGTGGGGCCGCTGAAGAAGTCATGCTTCCTCAAGAAAAGAAAAGAAAAACCGGGACTGCCAAGCTCTTGCGTCCCATTATTGACCTTCTTAGGGCAACAATGGGTGGCT
>JAAEQP010000827.1 GCA_024231375.1 bacterium
CGACTTGTCGGGCATGCGTGCGGGGCAGGTGGATCGCGTCATGGACGACTGGCGGGCGTTGGTGGACCGCATGGGCATCACACGCGACGCGAACGACAAGGCCTACGCCCATCACGGAGGCAAACCCGTCGTGGCGGTGTGGGGGGTAGGATTCAATGGCAACCGGCAGTACACGCTGGACGATTGCATGCGGCTGGTGACGTTCCTCAAGGACGACCCCGACTACGGCGGCAACACGGTGATGCTCGGTGTGCCGACCTATTGGCGCACGCTTCGGCGTGACGCGTTGGACGATCCGAAGTTGCACGCCGTCATCGCCGAGGCCGACATCGTCAGTCCGTGGATGGTGGGGCGCTACGGCACACCCGAGGCCGCCGAGTGCCACGCTGCCACCGAATGGACCGCCGACATGGCCTGGTGCCGCGAACGCGGGCAGGACTACATGCCCGTCGTGTTTCCCGGTTTCAGTTGGCACAACATGAAGCCCAACACCAAACTGGGCAAGATTCCGCGCCTGAAAGGCGAGTTTCTGTGGCGGCAGTACGAGGCTGCCGTGGACGCGGGCGCCACCATGATCTACCAGGCCATGTTCGACGAAGTGGACGAAGGCACGGCCATCTTTAAATGCACCAACGACCCGCCCGTCGGCGCTTCGCCTTTCCTGACCTACGAGGGATTGCCCAGCGACCACTACCTGCGGCTGGTCGGCATGGGGGGGAGGCTGCTCCGAGGCGAGATCGAGCCCGGCACGCGGCCGTGGGTGGTAGGCAGGTAGACCCTCCGGACCTGGTAGAACCCTCCCTGGGTAGGGCCGACGTCTCTGTCAGCCGTCCTTCTTGTAGCGCAGGCGTCTCGCCTGCATCTTCTCACGATCCGGAGGGATTGCAGGCGAGACGCCTGTGCTACAACTGCTGCTCAGTCCCGCGCGGTTTCCCTTGCACACCGATACTCAATGTGCCGCGCAGCCGGACGGAGAAGCCCCTCTGATAGCACGACTGCGTAGAGCACCGTCAAGAGGGCGATGGCTGTCCCCGCGCCAAGCATGAACGGGTCCTCCACCGCAAGAAGCACTTGCAGCAGACCGATGAGCGTCCCCAATGCACCTCCCGCATAGGCCGACGGAATGAGACCACGCAGAATGAACGCATCTTCAGGGCGTAGCGATCCGCCGTCCACGCGCACCACGAGAACGCGCAGTGCCCCCAGCCCGCGTCGGAGATCCTCCACCCCGAATGCCATCAGACCCGTGCTGATCGTGACCCCTACAACGATGATCGCTGAAGGCGTATTGAAAAACACCC
Organism: bacterium; assembly: GCA_024231375.1. The sequence continues at coordinate 1,302 of JAAEQP010000827.1, forward strand.
CGGATACGGGACCTACAACACACGGGATGGCCACAAGTGCGAAGAAGGAAACCAGACCAACAATGCCGTAAGGATTCATTGCTTTCACCTTCTGGTTTGGCCTGCGCCAATCGCCTCGAGCGTAACCACAACACTACCAGATCCATGAATCGGGTCCAAGCGCAGGCCGCAACGATCTGGCCTGCCCAGCGCGCATGGCTAGCCGCATCCAACTCGATCTTCTGCCATTCGCTCGTGCCGCTCACGGGGAAGCGAAACACTTGCTGCTCGCTCACGCGCGGGTCGGCCTCCGTCATGAAGTAGAGCTGTCCGATGGTCCCTTCCGGGACATCTCCCTCCTCAACGCGCAGCCGCAGAGCAATGTGGGGAACCCCGTGCCCAGCACAGGTCCCCTGGGAGTGGGTAGTCGCACTTGACCGGGCCGTCGTGGTCGCCGGGTCTTGTCAGGTGTGCCACCTTCAAGCGGCAGCTTGTGGGTGTCCGGATTCACGATGGGTGGCCCTCCCCGTAGTCTGAAGACACCCACAACAGTGTTGAGGGTGGCACACCTGTTGTGAGTGGGCCTCGGCACGCTTCTGCGAGTGCCGGGCAATGATGCGCGTTGCACGGATGGGGGCCGTATGTGAATTGATGCTCGTGCCGGACGGCTTCAGTTGAATTCCCCGGTCCCCTGAGGTTTGATGAGCATGTGGAAAGCGCATACCATGTAGCCCAAGGACTCGCGGGGCTGAGTGGCTGTCGGCGCTGCTGCTGCCTTGCCACAGAATGCAGCCCTATGAAAAGGAGTCTATCGATGACCAGGCATAGTAGGCGCGCGTTCCTGCGGGCCTCCGCTGCGGGTGTAGGTGCCGCATTAGCGGGGCGCGCAGCAGCGGGTGAACCGCGCCGGCGCCCCAACATCCTGCTGCTCGTGTCCGAAGACAACGGCCCGGAACTCGGCTGCTATGGCGAGCCGCATGTCCGAACACCCGTCCTCGATCACATGGCCGCCCAAGGCGTTCGTTTCGAGAAGGCCTTCGTCACCCAAGCAGGATGCAGTCCGTCACGCGCGTCGTTCCTGACAGGACTGTATCCACATCAGAACGGCCAAATCGGGTTGGCGACCTGGCGCTTCGCGATGTATCGCGAGGACACCCCCAATGTCGCCACCACCCTCAAGGCCGCGGGGTACCGCACCGGAATCATCGGCAAACTGCACGTCAATCCCGAACGTGCGTTCCCCTTTGACTTCAAGAGCGTTCCTTCGGCCAATTTCGGGCGAATGACTTTGGACCAGTACGCCGAAACCGCGTCCGGTTTCTTCAACGAGAGCGACGAACCCTTCTTCCTTTCCGTGAACTTCCCGGATGCCCACCGGCCATTCCTGCGCCGCGCCGAGAGTCGGCCCGAGAAGCCGCTCACGAGCGAGAGCATTGAGCCGTTGCGATTCATTGGGCTCGACTCGCCGCGGCTTCGAAAGGACACGGTCAATTACTACAATTGCATGGAACGGCTCGATGACATGGTCGGCGAGATGTTGACCGCGCTCGAGGCGTGCGGCAAGGCCGACAATACGATCGTGGTCTACATCGGCGACCACGGAGCCGACCTCCTTCGCGGTAAGCGCACCTCCTATGAGGGCGGCGTGCGGATACCGCTGATCGTGTGGTGGCCGGGCCAAGCCAAACGCGGTCTCGTGTGCGAAGAACTCGTCAGCACAGTGGACCTCTTGCCGACGTTTCTGGCTGCGGCACAGGTTGAACCCCTTGACGATTTACCGGGGCGTTCCCTCTTGCCGTTGGTATGCGGAGAACCGGTGGAGTGGCGTCAGCACCTCTTCACTGAGTTTCACACGCACTCCGCCCACAACTACTACCCCCAGCGTACCGTGCGCGATGAACGTTTCAAACTGATTTGGAACCTGCTGCCGGGTCAGGTTAACCCCGGCCATGATTTCGCCATTGAGAAGCACTACAGCCAAAAGGAAATCGGCGAGGCTCTTGCCGAAGCCCCGGAGGAAGTGCGCGCTGCCTATGCGCTCATGAAGTGCCCGCCCGAATTCGAACTCTACGACCTGCGGGATGACGCCTACGAGTTCCGGAACCTCGCTGCAGACGCCACCCACGCGAAGAAGCTGGAGGCGTTGAAAGCGCAGTTGATCGCCTGGCGGCAGGAGACGAAGGACCCGTTTCTCGACCCCGCCAATGTGCTCCGCCTGAAGGACGAGGTCGAGGCCACGAAGATTGACGGCAAGTACGTGAAGAGGGAAGGGCCGTGGGGCTACGTCGACTACATGGCGCCGCCGCGAACGGAATCCCTGTGAGGGTGATAGAGCCCGACCCACATCTCCTCACACAACAGGTGAAGACGGAGCCAACCCCGAGGGGTCGACTCCGCCTTCGGTCCACGGTAGAAGGCGGGTCTTCGCCTGGTAGGCAGAATGTGCCCGCACCTCCGCGTACCGCACAATCCGGGCAGCCCGCCCGGAGCGCAGTCTATCTCGAACCGGTTTTCTGAATGGGGAATCGCAGGACAAACAACGCCCCGCGGCCGTCGTTGTCCTTTAGCACCACATCCCCATCGTGTCGCCGCATCACGTTTTTCACGGCGACCAGTCCGAGGCCCGTGCCTCCTTCGCCTTTAGTCGAATAGAATGTTTCGAATACCTGCTTCCGCAACGCTTCCGGGATGCCCGGGCCCGTGTCGCCGACGGCGAGACAGACGTAGTCGCCGTCGCGCCAGGTACTGACATGCAGTTCCCGCGGATCGGGGCGCTCTTCCATGGCGTGGCATGCGTTGGTGATCAGATTCAACACGGCCTGACGCACCAACACGAAGTCGCCTTCGGTCAACGGTAGCGAGGCGTCCAGATCGCGTTTCACCGTCACGTCGCTCCGCAACAGGATGGGATGACCGATGTCGATGCAGGCCTCGGCCACCTCGTTCAGATTCAGTATCACGAACTCCTCGCTCTTGTGGCGCAGGAAATTCATCGCCGTGCGGACGATTTCGCTGCACAACTGGCTCTGAGACCGGATGGAATCGAGCCGGTCGTTCATGCCTTCCCGCTCGGGACGGGTCTGGATGATCTCCACCTGACTTCCGATGACCGCCAGAGGCGTGCCGAGGTCGTGGAGCATACCCGACACAAACTGCCCGAGCGTCTCGAACCGGTTGGCCTGCAACGCGAGGTGCTCAAGTTGCCGCCGTTCCAATTCGCGTTTCCGCTTTGTCAGCCCCTGCTCGACATACTGCCGGAGCACGGTGCTGTCGAATGGTTTTTCAAGATACGCGAAGGCGCCGTACTCCACCGCTTTCATGGCGGTGTTCAGGTCGCTGTACCCGGTGAGGATGATGACTTCCGTCTCGGGGAAGGACGTCTTGGTCCACTGAAGCAGGTCGACGCCCGTCTTCTTGGGCATGCGGATGTCGGTAATCACGAGGTCGATGGGAGTATCCTGGAGGATTTCCTCGGCCGACGCCACATTCTCGGCCATCAGCACTTCGTAATCCTCGTTGAGCAACATGCGTAGAGCCTGGCGTGGACCGTTCTCGTCGTCCACCACCAGAACTCGCCCCGCGAAATCCGTAGAAATCACGACCTGTTCTGTCCGTTCCTCAACGCCCATCTGGTATTCTTCCACAGCCATTTGCAGTCCCATCTTCGTTCCCCATGAGTCAATCTGCAGCATTCGTCTGTCCAGCACACACGCTGTGCATGGATAGAGCAACCCGTGTGCCAACCTTGTGATCTGTCTGTAAAGTGTTTATTTCGCGCGTGTTGCGGAATCCGTCCGCGCCCACCTCTTCGCACATTCACGAACGATCTCCTGGCACACCGCCGAAATGCGGACAAGAATGTACGAAAATTTGGCACTGGCCGAAACGGCGGATTGGGCAACGTCCCAACCAGAAGTCACTTAGGCTCCGTAGGATGATCCAAGGACTACGGGGTATGTTGTGAGCTCTGCTCCCTCTTCTGCTAGGGTATCTGGCATGAGCCTGGTGGCACGGAAAGTCGCACCCGGGTTCCTGCATCACGGGACGCAACGGGGGAATCGCCGGGCGGATGGGTTCGAGACGAACGGGGGACTGTGAGGCGCATGATTGATGATCGCTGTCCCCGCTTATCCCTCGAGACGGAAGAGGAGAGACTTCCATGCTGGTAGTAGTTCTGGTGCTGTCCCGAGTCCTCGTGAGCGCGAATGAGAGCGCGGGCGTAGACGCCGAGCGCCTACCGCCTCCCGTTGCCGACCAGTACACAATGCTAACCGAACTGGCCGCCGAGTATGGAATGAGCCAGGAGAGCATAGAGACGTTATGGAAGGACCTGCGCAGGCCCCCCAACAGGCGTGGGCTGCGGGCAGGTTCGACTTCTGGAGGAAGAGCGGAATCGACCTCGTGCCCCTGCTTGTTCATCTGGGGAGCGAAAGCGACCTGCCCATGGTGTCCGAGTTCCCTTTGTCCAAGTACGTAGTCTTCAGTTGGCTTGGACACCTAGCTGATGAAGAGGCCGTGGAGTTCCTGCTTGAACTCGTGGACTCAGCCTTTGAAGAGGGAATTCGCTCGCGGCATGATGTCCATTATCTGATGTATCTCTTCAACTGCCTCGGATGCTCAGGCCATGCGAAGGCCCTTGAGTTCCTCTTCAACGCTCAGAGCCGTGAGTTCTGGGAAGGAACGGGGCCTAACTTTGAGTTGCCAGCAATTGAGGGCGCGATGACCTCTGAGGAGCATGCCGCAATGCGCCGCAGGATGTTGAGGGAGTCCGCCCTCCAAGCGATCGCTGCGTCGGGTACTGAGCGCGCGTTGAAAGCCCTCGCGACGGGCCAAGGCATTAGCCCGCGTTTCCACGATGATTTGGAGTACCTTTTCGCCGTCGCTGCACGGACATCCGTAGGAATACCGGGATTCCCTGAGAATGTGGGAAGAAGCGTTCCTGATGACAAGCTTGAAGCTCTAGAGTCAGTCTGCGAGCGATATGGGATGGAGCTCTTCCTGTTGCGGCCAGATGAATAACCGCGGACTGTGGAACTGCTTAGAGAAGTCCGCAAGTTGTTTGTGAAGCCCGCGAAAAGGCCAGGGACAGACCCGTTTCGCTACGCTCGCTGGGGTCAGTCCCGGCGTTTTCGCTCCTGTTCTCGGCGTTCTTTGAGAGCGCTGCACGCGAGGCGCCGGACTGCGGCAGGCCGAAGCGCGGGGTTGTACTCGAATTGTCCGTCGTTCTTCGTGTCGTACTAGCATGCCGTAAGTTCCACAATTGCAGGACTTGGCGTTTCGATTCCTGACGCCTGCCTCGATACGATGACGCGCAGAAGAAATCTTCTGAGACTGCTGAGAAAAGTATGCATAAGCCTGTGAAGAGTATCGGGGCCACTCTACTTTGTAGCGGGGTTCCAGAAGGGGGACAAGAAAACGCTTGCGTTTTATGTCCCGCCATGGTAATACTAGCGTATTGCAGAACAGTTTATGGGTTCCGGCCCGCACGCGTGCGTGCAGCGCCGATAGGATGGAAGAAAGGAAAGGACAGCTAAATGCGGAATTGGCAATACAAGCGAATTAACACCGGCATGCCGGTGTCGAAGACGGTTATGCACCGTCTCGCGCTTGCCGTATCCGCCTGCGGCGTCCCGACCAGGAGGCTTCCTATCGAGTAGCACACGCGCACTAGAAGCCGATCCAACGCCGCAGGCGGAACCCTAAACCGCTTGCGGCGTTTTTCTTGTTGATGGTGTTGTTCGCAGTACGGCACGACCGGGCATGTGACCCGGAAGGCCGACAACCAGGCCGATTACGGCCACGAAAGGAGCGATGAGATGAACCGTTTCATCCAAGTGACAATCCGACCGGTAGAAGTGCAGCTAACCCACGGCGCGCGACTCAGGAAACGAAACTATGGCTGCAGGAGTGGGGAAAGGTTACGAAGCTGCAAAGGAGTGGGGAACGATGGCTCAGTTCAACCCAGATTTTTGGGAAGTTGCGATTGACTCCAGTTACCTGGAGAACGTGCCAGCAGAGGGCGCGATGTGGTTTGAAACCGAACAGGATCGAGATTGCAGACACGCACAGCAGGACTTCTTCCGGAGTGTCTTGCCCATCGTCGACGAGTTGATCGACGGGCACCTGACAACCCGGCAGCAGGAAGTCGTGCGGCTGTACTTCTTCGAAGGCAAGACCCAGGAGGACATCGCCGAGGCCCTGAAGCTGACGCAGTCCACCGTGAGTCGGCACCTGTTCGGAACGGTCCGTAACGGCAAGAAGGTTGGGGGCGCGGTCAACAAGCTGCGCAAGGCCGTCGAGCGCGACGCCGCCAAGGCGCCGGTCGACGAAGCCCTGGCGGAGTTGCACGACCGGTTCAACACGGCCGCATAGACCGGGCCGCGCCGGAGTGACCGGCGCAGGCCATGAAGAGACCACAACGTCGCCCCGCGCCGCCTGTTGTGGCGGCGCGGGCGTCGAAGTGGCATGGGGCACGAACGGGGGACAACGAAATGCGAAAAGCACACCCGATACGACATTCTGTAAAGATTGCTTGAGCGACGGGCAAGAGTCTGATACACTCTCCGCGTGCGAGACGGGGGTACGCTGTCATCTCGTACGCTTAGGGGACGGTGACGCTCACTTTCCACCTAATTCACAACGGATAGGCTTTTTCTTGACAGTCCGATCCGTTTGTGGTTAAATGTTCACAGACAACGGTTTAAACCGCGGAGAAGGAGAAGACCGCCATGAAAAAGTTGCTCGTGGGCGCGTTCGCCGTCGCGCTGGTGACAGCAAGCGTCACCGCGTATGCGGATTGCGGAAAAGTCTGGGATGACCTCTCGTGGTGGGGCAATACCGGTGCCACGCCAGCGGTAGTCAAAGACGCTACCCGGTCCGGCTACTGGTGGTGGCCCAAGACGCCGGCCTCCAACGCCG
>JAAEQP010000828.1 GCA_024231375.1 bacterium
CCCGGCCGCGGATGTCCTGGTCCGGTATTTCCCCACGCGCTACATCCCGGACGGGGACTACTGGGGCCACAATGCGCGCGTGAACATGAAGGAGTACTGCCAGGTGTCGCGCGACGGAGGACTGACGTGGAGCGAGCCGCGCCAACTCATTCAGGACGGGCCGCAGTATGACGAGATACGCTGGGCCGACGGCGTCGAATATGGCAAGAGCGCGGGGTACCTGCAAAGCCGCGGCATTCCCCTCCACGACGGCGCCCTGTTGTTCTCGTTTCAGAATTCTTTGTCGAAAGACCTCGTCGGTCCGGGCAAGCTTGGCGCCTTGGAGATACGTGCCGTCCATGGCCGATGGAACGACGCAGCGGAAACACTTCAATGGAAGATGGGCGCGCCGCTTCGCCTCCCCTGGGACAAGTCACCTGTGGGCGTGTGCGAAGGGGCGATGGCGAGACTGAACGACGGCCGCCTACTCTGCATCACTCGGAGCAACAAGAATCCCGAAACAGGAACACCCAGCATCAAGTATCGCGCCGTGTCACAGGACGACGGGCTGACGTGGGGCAAACCGGAACCGTTCACCTACGACGACGGCGGGGTCATGTACTCGCCCGCCTCGCTCAGCCGGTTGATGCGTTCGTCCAAAACCGGCAAGCTGTACTTCTTGGGCAACGTGCTTGAAGAAGACACGACCTCACCGAACGGCCAGGGGCCCCGGCGTCCTGTCGTCATCGCCGA
>JAAEQP010000829.1 GCA_024231375.1 bacterium
CCGGCGGCATTGCCCACGATTTCAACAACGTCCTGGCCGCGATGCTCGGGTATGCCGAGCTCGCATCGATCGCCGCGGACGACCCCAATACCGTGCGCCGTCACATCAACGAGATTCTGCGCGCAGGATCGCGCGCCCGGGACCTCGTAAGGCAGATCCTCACGTTCAGCCGACAGGTTGAGGTGAAACGGCGTCCGGTGCGGTTGCCCAGTATCCTTGAGGAGGTGATCACCCTCGCCAAAGCGGGCATGCCCGCGAACATCACCCTGTCCTGCGAGTTCGACGGGTCCAACCAGTACGTGCTCGCGGATCCGGGCCAGATTCACCAGATCGTGATGAATCTCATCACCAACGCCGTACACAGCATGAAGCCCGACGGTGGGCGACTGTCCATCCGTATCGACGACACACACGTGGAAGATGACCGTGCCGATGATTTGGAGACGGTCGCCGGATGCGATTGCGTCCGTCTCACCGTTGCCGACACGGGATGCGGCATGGATGCCCTTGTCCGAGAGCGCATCTTCGAACCGTTCTTCACCACCAAGCCGGTAGGTGAAGGGACCGGAATGGGTCTGTCCACAATCCATGGAATCGTGACCAACTCCGGCGGAGCGATCCGTGTCGAGAGCGAAGTGGGGAAGGGAACGGCCTTCAAGGTGTACTTCCCCGTGACCGAGGCTCCGGACTCGGCGCCCGTGGAGGAAGAAAGACTCCCCTTGGGCCGAGGTGAGCATGTGATGCTCGTGGACGATGAGGAGGCCCTGGTGAGGATCGGGGTCGCCGTACTCGACCGTCTCAATTACACCGTCACCGCCACCACCAATAGCCAGGAAGCGCTGGAGATCTTCCGGGCCAATCCAGACACGTTCCATGTGGTTATCACCGACCAGAACATGCCCGACATGACCGGCCTGGCCCTGACCAAGAAGTTGCTCTCGATTCGTCCCGGCTTGCCGGTAATCCTCGCCACGGGATACAGCGATGTCGCTTCACCGGAACACGCCGAGGCAAACGGCATCAAAGGCTACCTCACGAAGCCCATGAGCACCGGAGAGCTTGCGCGGGCCATCCGGGGTGCGCTGGATGCGTAGAGGTTCGGTCGTGTCCGCGCATCATCCCTTGAACGGCTTCGGCTCGGGATTGCCCTCGCGCAGACGGTACAGGACTTCGCCGGCGTGGGGGACCAACAACAGGCCTTCGTCTTCTTTGTCGCGCCAGTCGTCGGGGTTGATAGTCGCGGGGTCGCGGTAGCCCAGGTTGATGGCGCGGCATTCGTCCTCCGGCACGGCCGTGGCCAGGGTCACCTGAACGCGACACTTCTCCTCGCCATTCTCGTAGGCGCCGATGCCGCGCACGTGGGTTGAATGGGCCAGAATCCCGCCGGGAATGTCCGTGAACTTGTCCATTTGCGCCAGGAAGTAGTCGCGGGTGTGGTATCCGATCTTCTTGATGTAATGCCCGTGGGTCACGCTGATTTCGCGCATGTGGGGCGCGTAGATAATCAACTCGCCGCCGTCGGCCACCACCGGTTCGAGCTTGTACATGCACTTGCCCGCGACCCACAATTCGTCGTACATCTCGGGGGCCATGGCCAGCACGCTCTTGAACGGCTTGTCCCGGTACTCGATGTGCGTCTGGCTTGCCAGTTGCGCCGCCGATTCCCACGCTTCCTCGGGCGTGCCAAAGAAGATGCCCTTGCAGTCCTTGCCCTTCACGTTCAGGCAGATGCACAGCTTCTCCCGATCGATGAACGCGGCTGCACGGTTCACCACCTCGCGGACAGGCGTGTGCATGGTGCCGTTGATGACCGGATTCGAGATCAACGCGCCCAGCCAGTGGAACACGTCGATGATCTCCTGTCCCGCAATTCCGGGGAAGAAATACTTGTTGCCGCCGCTGAATCCCACCACTTCATGGGGGAACACGGGCCCAAGGATGCAAAGGACGTCATAGTCGAAAATCATCCCGTTCAATGTGACGTCGACGGCCTGCCGCATGAGTCCGCCCGAGATCTCGGCCAGTTCGTCTGCGCCGATTGTTCCCACACAGGTCAACGCGCCCGGGTCTTTCCACGCGTGATTGTAGATACCCACGTCCGCGTACTTGCCCGACCGCTCATCGGCGGAGATGCCCACCAGCTTGTTCAGCATGGCGTCGTCCAGCGGGGGATGGGTGCCGAGCGCCACCAGGTAGTCAAGCTTCACCACGCGCCCGTGCAGGGTGTCGAAGAGCGCACGGAACATGGTCGCCATGGGCATGCTGCGCGTTTGATCCGGGATGATGAACAGCACACGCTTCCCGTCCACGTCGCGGCCCTTGAAGGCATCCGCTACGAACCCGCTCAATTCGTCGTCGTTCAACCACCCGTCGTTCTTGATCAGTTCCATGGTCATGGCCCGTCCTTATCCTTCACGCGTGAACCCGATTCCGCTCAAGACCGATCGCATGGTCTCGTTCGGTGGGTCGATGATAGCGCGGGTGTTGAAGAACTCCCTGCGCCGGGGGTATTCCTTGCGCAATCGGTCGAACGCCGTGGCACGGTCCGCTTCCCGTGCGTCCAGAATCGTCCGCATCGCCGTGTCGTCGCGTCTGATATCGTAGACAGCCAGAACCGCCTTGCGTAGTTCCTGCGTCACGTCCGCATTGCCATCCACCCGCACCTCCGGGCATTCAGGCGCAGGAAGCAGGGGGGAGGGGTCCCACGTCGGCTCCACGCCCAGCGACGCACAGGCCGCTTCGTAGATCTGACGCGTACCATTCACTTTGCCATCGAAGGAGTATCCCGCGATATGGGGGGTGCCAATGAACACCTTGCGCAACAGGCTTGATTCGACCCGCGGTTCATCTTCCCACACATCCAGCACGGCGGCCTTGATGTGTCCGTTGTCCAACGCATGCTCAAGCGCCGTGCCGTCCGTCACCGGTCCTCGCGAGCTGTTGATGAGAATCGCGCCAGGCTTCATCCGCGCAATGAAAGCTTCGTCGGCCAAGTGGAAGGTGGCGTCCTCGCCTTCACGGGTCAGCGGGACATGCAGCGTCACGACGTCGCAGTCAAAGATGTCGTCGATGGGCCGGTACTTCGCGTCGCCCGTTGTTCGCGCCAGGGGCGGGTCGTTCAGCACGCATTCCATGCCCAGCGCTGACGCCTTCGCAAGCACGCGCTTGCCCACGTTGCCCACGCCCACAATGCCAAGCTTCATCGACGTCAGATCCAGACCGTGCGCGTCCGCCAGCGCCAGCAACGCTCCGGTCACGTATTGGCCCACGCTGTTCGCGTTGCACCCCGGTGCGCTTGAGAATCCGATCCCTCGGTCCGCGAGATAGGGTTTGTCGATGTGGTCTTCGCCAATGGTGGCCGTCGCCACAAACCGAACCGGCGTGCCGTCCAACAGCGCTGCGTTGACCTTCGTGATCGAACGCACCATCAGCATGTCCGCATCGGCCAACGCTGCTGCGTCCACGGCCCGGCCCGGCATGGTCACCACGTCGCCCAACGTAGCGAAGGCGTCCCGGCCGTACGGGATGTTCTCGTCAACGACTATCTTCATCTCGGTTCTTCTTACTTCTTCCAAGGCGGAAGCTCGGGCAGATACGTGTCGAATTCCGCGATAAGCGACGCTTCATAGTCGCCCCCGAACTCGCCCGCGAAGAACTTGTCCAGTCCTTCCTCATACAGCCGCTTCCACGACTTGTCCTCGTCGCCCGGCAGGATCGGGAAGAAGAACGCGTCGTTGGCGCGGGCTGCCTTCATATCGCCCGGTGCATCGCCGATCATCAGCATCTTCGACTTCTCGTACCGGCCACCCGACGACGCGAAATCGATGTGCTCGGACTTCTTGCCCATCTCCTGACCAGCGATGGCGAACACGAACTCGTCGATGCCCTGCTCTTCCCACTCACGCGTCAGCGCTTCGCACGGTGTCTGGGAGCACACGACCATGTCGGCCATCTCGCGAGCCTTCTGCAGGCTTTCGCGCACATACGGGAACGGCGGAAGACCGCCCTGTACGATGTCGGCCACGGTTTCATTGACGGCTTTGCTCCACTCAAGCGCGCGCACCATGTCCGCTTCGTCCGAATGCTCAGCCACGTACGCCTCAAGGGCAGGGTTGCCCAGTTTCGACTCTGTGTCGACCCATTTCCGGAGATTCGGCACGTCCGGGCTCGTGAACCCGCGTCCTTGCACCTTGTCCCAATCGTTCAACAAATCGAACACCATCAGCAGCGCCGGAAACCGGTTCACACCGCGCCATTTGGAGTACAGGTTGACGAACTCGCCTGCCGCGCGGGCGTACTTTGACACCGGCTGGAGTTCCCAGAACTTGATGATGTTGGGGATGAAGCACTCCTTGTGCTTGATCTCCATCGTGTCGAAGGCGCATCCATCGGAATCGATGGCGATGAGGAAGTCCTTGGTCGGCTTGTGATCCTTCAGTCCGGCAACCGGATCGTTCGTGTCTGTCATGGTCACTAAATCCTTTTCCTTCCGTTTCGACGTGTGGCGCTACCTGCCACCACCTCGTTCCCATTCGGGATTCTTCTTTTTGTAGGCGCTGCCGCCGTGGCCGCCCAAGTCCAGCACTACACCGATGATGAGCAGAACCAGCGTCCACCCATGGAATCCGCCGGCTTCGACCATGCCGATTGCGTACGCACACGTGGTGTACGGCATGGCGAAGAAGCCCAGGATCGGCCACAGGTGCGTCTCGAATGCTCCCCGCGAATATCCGCCCAGGTACATGAATACCAGTGCCACGCGAGGAAGGAACAGCATCACTACCAGCAGACAACAACATGGCATGGTCTTGTTCCTCTACGGTGTGAACGGCTTGACGGGACTGGTTAGACGCCCGAGAACGCGCTGAACCCGCCATCAATCGGCACCACAATGCCCGTAACGAACCGGGAAGCGTCCGATGCCAGCCAAATGGCCACACCGATGAGGTCTTCCGGTTTGCCGAACTCGGCCATGGGTGTGTGGTCGATAATGGTCTTGCCGCGCGGCGTCAGATCGCCCGTCTTCTCTTCGGTCAGCAAGAAGCGGTTCTGTTCAGTCAAAAAGAACCCGGGCGCGATCGCATTCACCCTGAAACTGGTGCTGAATTCCTGCGCCAGAGTGACCGCAAGCCACTGCGTGAAATTGCTGACCGCTGCTTTCGCCGCGCTGTAGCCGGGCACCCGCGTCAACGGCGAGAACGCGCACATGGACGAGATGTTGATGATCGATGCGCCGTTGGGGTTGTCCTTCATCCGCGCGCCGAACACCTGGCTCGGCACGATGGTGCCGCCGACCAAGTTCAGGTCGACGACTTTCTGCACTGCATCCGCGGGCAAATCAAAGAAGGTCGTTTCCGGCGGTGCGGTCGTGGCGGCTTTCATGTTCCCGCCGACCGCATTCACCAGCACGTCGATCTGACCGAATTCCGCGCACACAGCGTCGCAACATGCCGTGATGGAATCCCGGTCGAACACGTCCATCTTGTAAGCCTTGGCAATCCCGCCGTCTTCCGCGATCTCTTTCGCCTTGGCTTCTGCGTTGTCGACGAGCAAGTCGGCAATGGCCACCTTCGCGCCCGCCGCGGCGAACCCTTTGGCAAGGTCACCACCAAGGACACCGCCGCCGCCAGTCACCACCACGGTTTTCCCATCAAGTTTGAACAGGTCGGTTCCCTTCACGGCTCACAACTCCTTTCGGATACACGCAGAAATGACCGCGCGAATGGCATATTCGCGCCAAGCATCTGCTTAGTAGGTTCTTGTGTACTCGGTGGCATTCCAGAACCGCACTTGAGCCTCAGCCCAAATCCGGTCTGTTCACACGCCGATTCGTAAACAATGGGAGCCTAGCATACCCGTCAGGGCCGTTCAACGCTGACAGGGCCGCCGCAATGTTTCGTGCATTCCGGCCTCATTCGGGGGTATTCTAGCCCTCAATCCGAGCAC
>JAAEQP010000830.1 GCA_024231375.1 bacterium
CGATCTGGTCCATCCGAACCAGAGCGACGCGCTCTGGCAAGTCGGGGAGAGGTTTGGTTTCGCCCGACTTGCAGGCCGCATAACTGGCGTTGATCCGGAACTCCCGATTCAACACGCGGAGCAGCTTGCCCGCCATCATTGGATGTGCCTCTCTTCCATGGCAGCAACCATACGGCCACTACAACGAGTGCGTCAAGCACCCGCGTCAGGTGCGCACATCCAGTCGGAAGAGAAGACGCGGCGGCCGAAGCCGCCGCGCCTTGCTGCACCCATGCAGTCTACCTGCTAGAAATCGGAGAGATCCTCATCGTCAAGCGGAATCACTTCCTCCGGTCGCGCGACCTGCTCCGGAGGCGGCGCGTCGCCTGCGGGCTTCCTTTTGCGGGGGTTGTCAGCCGTGAGGCGCGGGACCTCCGGGGCGTACGCGCGCGGGGCTGGTTTGTGTTGCGCCCGCCCGCTCGCGGCCGGGGGAGCGCCCTGGCTCCCGCCTACAATGCTGGCCAGTGTGCCGACCATGTCATTGAGTGTTTCAGCCTGAGCGGACAGCTCCTCACTCGCGGAAGCGGCCTCCTCCGAGCTGGCCGCGTTCGCCTGGGTCACTCTGTCCATCTGGGCGACGGCCGTGTTGATCTGGTCCACGCCCTGGGCCTGCTCGTTACTGGCCGCGGTCACCTCGGAAATCAGCTGATTCACTTTGCCGATCCCTTCGGAGATTTGGCGCAGCATGTCGCCGACTTCGGTGGATACGCGCACGCCGTTGTCGGTGTTCTGCTGCGATTCCTCGATGAGTTCCGACGTGCTCCTGGCGGCATCCGCGCTGCGTTGCGCGAGATTTCGGACCTCCTCGGCCACTACCGCGAAGCCCTTGCCTGCCTCGCCCGCACGCGCGGCCTCGACGGCCGCGTTCAAGGCCAGCAGATTGGTCTGGAACGCGATCTCGTCGATGGTCTTGATGATCTTGGCCGTCTCGTCCGACGACACCTTGATTCGCTCAATGGCGGACGACATCCGTTCCATGGCCTCGATGCCCTGCTCAGCCGCGCCCGAGGCCTCGGTGGACATCTGATTGGCCTGGTTGGCATTGTCCGCATTCTGGCGCGTCATGGAGGCCATCTCTTCAAGGGACGCGGACGTCTCCTCGAGGGACGAGGCCTGCTCACTAGCGCCCTCAGCCATCTGCTGACTGGCCGAACTCACCTGCCCAGCGGCGTTTGTGACCTGCTCGGAGCCGTCGCCGAGTTCGACTATGACACGGTTGATGGGCCGCGTGATCATGTTTGTGATTACCACGGCAAGCACGATACCAGCCACGATGCTCGCCAGCGTCAAGGAGACGGCGATGGTGTTGGTCCGGGTCATGATATGGTCCATGTCCACTTGCAGCGACTTCTCAAAGAGGTCCATGGACGCCACCACGTCCGTAGCGGCTTTCGCCATGGCGGTATTGGCCTGTCGGTCCATCACGATGCCTGCATAGAAGTCTTCACCGGCCTGGGCATACTGGTCAATGGACTGGGAAATCCCGGCCGCGGCCTCAGACAGGACCGCGTCGCCCTTCACGGCTTCGGTCCACTTGGCAAGCCCGTCGCGGACATTGCCGAGTTGCTTGTTGTAGCCTTCCCATTGGGCGTCGGCCTCGGTCGCAATCAGGTACACGGCCGTGACCCGGAGGAGGAGGTAGGGTGCAATGACATTTCGATCCAGACCGTTCGCGGTCCGATTCCATTTCATGACACCGGGCAAATCCTGCCCTTCTTCGGCCTGCTTGAGCGCCGGCACAATGGTTTCATCCATGGCCGTGCCGATACTGTCCGTGATGCTCCAGCCGACATCCTTCCACACCTGAAACGCGGCGTCGCGCATCTTGCGTGCTTCCACCTGGCTGTCGAAGGCTTTCTTGTACGCCTCCACGTTGCCCAAGGCGCCCGACAGCAGCGTCACCTCCTCAGTCGTGATGCCGTCGGCGCTCTGCGTCGCGCCGATCGCCTCGGTCAGCGCAGTGTACGCCGTGCGCCACTTGTCTTCGGCATTCTTGCCGTCCGGGCCCGCTTCAAAGCCCCGGAGGGCGAAGTCCCGCCGGTGGGCTGCGCAGCCGTTGACGTGGGTCAGGCATTCGGATCCCATTTTCACGAGACCGCCCTTCTCGTCCACTTGCGCCAAGCCGTTCCAGCCGAAATAGCCCACCACGGCCACCAGCACCACCAGGATGCCGAACCCGCCCGCGATCTTTGTCGAGAGCCTTGTGTTCTTCAGCATTGATCCGTCCTCCTTCATGTTCCCGTCGGGAACTGCCCCGATTAACGGTTTCCGTTCCGACGGCGAGGACTGACATGGAGCGCGGCTGGCCACCACCCCGCTCGGTCCGCTGTCAGTGCCCCGTCGCTTCGCACATCCATCCAGCCCGAAGCCCACTCAGCCTTCACTCTGGACGGTTCATTCCTCATCCGATGTCCCACCACTGCCTTCCAGTTCCACAATAGCCGTTACTTGATTGCCCTTCTCATTGAACGCAAGCTCCGTTGTCAGGGCGTTCACGAGAGCGAACCCTCGTTGGCGCACTTGACGCGGGTCGTCCGGGAGGCGCGTGTCCACAGTGTTGACGTCGAATCCGTCGCCCTCGTCCTCCACCGTGATCCGGTATCGCCGGTCGTCGATACACTCGACCGTGAAAAGCACCCGGCGGGATTCCTCGCTCCGGTTCCCGTGGACCACGGCGTTCATGAGCAGTTCGCGGACCACCACTTCGATGTTGGGGGCCTCAGCCGCCGAGGACGGCCAGATGAAGTCGTCCACCAGGCAGGTCACGTGGCCCACGATGTCCACCCTTGACGGAACGCTGCACCGTAGACGTTTCGGCGTTCGCTCGAGTATTGCGACGATTCCCATACCGACCTCCCAAGGACCTGCATAATTGCAAGGGGCGTGCCGTTTCCGGATCGACGGCGTAAATGGAATTCTCACAGTGGGTTGTCAGCGAAAACGTGGGGGATGATCGGAGAGGGAGGGGTGTAACCATGGTTACACCCCTCCCGGATGAACAGTCATTAGTGCTTACAGGGAAACCACTTGCGACGATTGTGACATTCGGCCGAGGTGTGCACTATCTTACGCCCTTTCGGGCCGCTGACACGTCTCAGCCCGAACTGTCTCCTTTCTCCCGATTGCGCAGCCGTTTGTTGAGGGCTGGCCGTGAGATGCCCAGGAGCCGTGCGGCAACGGTCTGGTTGCTCTTGGCCCGCCGCATCGCCTCGTCCACTAGAGCCTCGCCCGCTTCCCGGAGCGTGGGGAAGCGGTCCCCCATCATTAGAAGCGAGTCTTCCGGATCGTCACCTTGGACAGGCCCTCGCCGAGTGTCTTCGCCCAGGCGGTCTCTGAAGACCCCAGTCGAAAGCACGCCGCCCGTATGCCGGCTGACCGCTTCGAACACCATTGCCTCCAACTCCCGGATGTTCCCGGGGAAGTGATACGCCGACAGCAAGACCGCGAGTTCGGGCGGCTGAGTGGGTTTCTTCTTGCCAAGAGTGGTGGCGGCGATTCCTAGAAGACGGTCCACCAGGAGGGGGACGTCGCCGAGACGCTCCCGAAGAGGCGGAATCGCCACGTGATGGGTCTGCAAGCGGTAGTAGAGGTCCTTCCGAAACGCCCCCTCCTCCTGGAGGACCGCCAAGTCCCGGTTGGTCGCTACGATCACGCGGGCTTCCGAACGGCGTGCCGTGTCCGATCCGAGAGGCATGTACTCGCCTTCCTGAAGCAAGCGCAACAGTTTCACCTGCGACGCGTTGCTGAGGTCGCCGATTTCGTCGAGGAACAGCGTGCCCCCCGCGGCCCGTTCGATGAGGCCGGGGCGCGCGCCGTTGGCGCCGGTGAACGCGCCCCTGACATGCCCGAACAAGGTGTCGGAAAACACGCTGTCATCGACACCGGCTACGTTCACTGCCACGAACGGGCCCTGGAGCCCGCTCACGCTGTGGACGGCCTTGGCGATGAGCTCTTTCCCTACACCCGTTTCACCCGTGATCAGGATCGGCTTGCCCGTCGTGGCAGCGGTCTCGACATACTGGAGCACGGTCCGCATTCTCGGGTCGCTGGTCACGATGCCCGCGAAGGCCTCTGGGTGATTCAGGTCGCCCGAGAGCATCCGCTCGCGCAATTGCGCGTTCTCCAATTGCAGTGCCCGAAGTTCGAGCGCCCGCCGCACACCGGAAACCAGACGGCTCTCCTCGACCGGTTTCACCATGTAGTCGAAGGCTCCCGCCGTCATGCAGCGGACCGCTGTGTCGGCGTCATTGGCGCCGGTCAGGATGATAACGGGGATCTCGGGGTACTCCTGCCGGATCTGTTGCAGCAGTTCTTCACCCGAAATATGAGGCATCCAGATGTCGAGGAGGACGGCGCCGATCGAGCGGGACGCCAGGATGCCGAGCACCTTGCGGCTGTCCTCACAGCAGATGACGTCCCTGATCCCCGCGAAGCGCAAGGCCACCTCGCTGACGAGCAAGGGCTCCCGTTCGTCGTCCACGGCCAATACAGCAAGCGCATTCGACATTCCGCGAGTCACCTCATCCGGGGAAGCTGGACACGAACCGTCATCCCGTCCCCCAGCGACGAATCGATCTGGAGGTCGCCATGATGCTCATGAACAATCGTAGCACAGATGGAGAGTCCCAGCCCGGTTCCGCCAGACTCCCGCCTTGTCGTGAAGAAGGGTTCGACGAGGCGGGGGAGGTTCGCCTTGGGCACCCCGATCCCCTCGTCACGCACGCTGACCACAACCTCGTCGGCTGTCTCGTCGTAGGCCGTGGTCACTTCGATGGCCCTGCCCGCATCGGGAAGGGCCTGGCATGCATTCTGGAGTAGGTTGACAATTACTTGCTCAAGGCGGCGGTAGTTGCCCAGCAGCTCCGGAATCCCCTCACCATACGCCACGTTGAACCGCTCCGTCGATTTCCCGATCATCGTGCGCATGAGGGTCACCGACGATTGGACCACCGAGTTGATGCTCACCACATCGAGATGCCCCGCCGGATTCTGACGGACGAAGTCCCGCAACTCCTGGACGATATCCTTGATTCGAGCCGACGAATCGTTCAGCGCCTTGAGCAGGTCGGGCACATACTCCCGAACCTCCGACAGAGTGAGGCCACCGACGCGGTCGTCGGCGTGGGTTTCCCGGTACTCGTCCATGATCGGCGCGATCCGATCCCAGAAATGGCTCAGCGACCGCGCACTCGAACCGACGACGAAATTGGGGTTGTTGATTTCGTGGGCGACGCCCGAAACCAGGATCCCCAGCGATGCCAGTTTGTCGGTCTGAACGAGCTGTTCCTGGTGTTTGCGAGTCGCTTCCTCGGCCTGTTTGCGCTCCGTCACGTCACGCAGGATGCCCTCCACCGCCACGCACTCTCCTGCGTCGTCGAACACGGGCGCAATCTGGTGCTCCGTCCACATGATCGTCCCGTCGTCGCGGACAAGCCGCAGCGAGCGAGGCGAAGACGTGGCCTTGGGGTTCTGCAAATATGCGTCGATGCGGGTTCGGTCTTTGGGGTGGATCAGCCGGAATGCCCGCTGCGGGTCGCGGCGCAACTCCTCCGCCTCGTGGCCCGTCAATTCTCGAACGGCAGGGCCAATGTAGTCGAAGCCTCGCGTGGGCCGCAGTCGGAGCCGATAGACAACGTCCCGCGCGTTCTCCACCAGACGACGGAACTGGGCCTCGCCCTCGCGCACGCGCTCTTCGGCGTAGCGCCGGTCTGTGATGTCGAGAAACGAACCCAGCAGACGTAGGGGGGCATCGTCTGCGTCCCGTTCGATGATGCGGGCCTGTGTTAGCAGCCACCGTTCCTCGCCTGTCGGAAGAATCACGCGGCACTCGGCCTCGTACATTGGCGCCTCCCCCTGGAGGAACAACACCATCCGTTCCTCGACCTTCCTACGGTCATCCGGGTGGAGCATCTCGCGCCACGTCGCGAAATCGTGGCCTCCCCGGTCTGCCTCCAGACCGGGAAGCGCCGCGGTTCCCGCGACGATCCGCGCCTTGCCCGAGGCCAGGTCCAGTTCCCAGAGCCCCAATCCCAAACCCTCGACGGCCGACTCGATGCTCTGGCGCGTAGATTCCACGGCAGCCTCGGTGCGGCGGCGCTCGTCGGGGTCGATCCCTGTGACAACGGCTCCCAAGAGGCCGCTCTCCACCACGCCCACAGCGCGGACGCGGACAGGCCCCTGCCCGAAACCCGCGTCGGTACGGAATCCGGCTGCATCAGGGCTTTCGTCCACCCCTTCGATACACGAACGCAGCCGTTCGACGTTCTCGGCGGGTACCAGGCCATACAATGACGTCCCGGTGAGTGAATCGGTGTCGCGTCCAAACAACTGCGCCGCGGCTCGATTGCATGCGACGACGGCTCCGGCGCAGTCCACAAGCGCCATCGGACGCACGTCGACGTCCAGCATGTCACGCAACACGATTTGCCGGTTTCGGGTCCGTTCCTCGCGCTTCGCGAGGCGTGTCAACTGTCTCTGGACAAGCAGGAACACGAGGATGACGCTCACGACCAGAAACACCCAAGGCGCGCTTGTCCCCGGCACCGAACCGGTAGAATCTCCCGCGAAGAGGGCATGGATAGGGCTATCCCACAGCAGCACCCAGCAAAGGCCCACTGCGGCATAGACAGCGACGACGCGGAGTGCCTCCCACGAGGCGCGCGTCCCGCCAGGATGCGGAATACGGTCTGCCATACGACTCCCCCTCTCCGCCCCCGGAGTTTTTGAGGAGAGCCTGACCACTACACATCTTTGTGTAGCCATCATGGTGTGGTCGAGTCGGAAAATCAACTCTCACAGGCAGTTCGCCACCAAGCCAAGTTGTCGCTACGGCGTAAGGACCACGCCCGTCTTCACTGCAACCGCGACTCCGGTACCGTCAAGCCAGGCGAGTTCCCAATCCAAGGGGCCCCTGGCGGGAGTGTCGCAAGACGCGGATAAGATGTGGCGTCCCGGGGGCAGCGGGACGGTTTTCGACACGGACGTGCCGTCCTCCTGCCCAAGCTTCATGCGCAGCGCGTCGATCCCCGAATGACCCCGCACAGTCCACAAGCAAGGTTCGTTTGGCAGGAGTACGCTCGGCGCCGCATCCAGGAAGACGGGGGAGGGCGCATAGGGCATTCTCAATCGACGCTCGTTCTCGTCGCCCAGCGCGAGCACGAAAACCGGCGATTCGTCCCCGGCCGTCCGCGGCGCCGTCCAGGAGAACTCAGTCTCGCCCGAATCCAACTTCACGACCTTGTGCCCGAGAACCACACCATCCGAATCCTGAACCGCGGCCGCCCCCATATCTGTGGAACCCGGCTCGCACACGAGCGTGTAGGTTGCCTCCTGGATTCCGGAGGCAGTGGATAGCGCGGTAACGGAAACGTCGTCCGTGCGTATGCACAATGCACCGTAGGATCCGATGTCGTGGTAACGCATGAAATTGGAGTTCTTCTTCCACACGAAACTGCTCTGTTCGCGCGTGGCGCCCACGTGGCGTGTGAAGCAGAAGTTCGCCGTCCACGTGTCCAAACGCTCACTGTCCGCGAAGGCGGTCCACGGAATCAGCAGTTCCAGGTGCATGCGGTCCCCTGCCGAAGCCACGGCCGACATCACCCCTTCCAGCGCATGCTCGAACGAGACCTCCCCCTCGCTGAAGTATCCCGACCAGACATTGCCGGCTGCATCGACGATGACCTGCGCATAGTCCGTCCGGTCGCCGTCTACATCGAGAAACGCCTCGATAGAGGTGTTCGCCCACGGAACAGTCGGCTTCCCGGCCGCGGCAGCCCGTGCCTCCGCGTACTCAGGTTCATGGCAGTCGAAGGCGACCGAGAATCCTTCGGGACGCGTGGCTACCAGAATCCTGTGAGCGGGCGCGGGCTCACCGTTGAAGTTGTTAACCAGTCCGTACGTGTGCGCGCCGTCCCACTCGTCCGAGTCCAGATGTCCGTCGATCTCCAGCGTCGTCGATAGCCTGGGAAGCGGCTCTGGCGAAGAGGTCGCCGCGGAAAGGGCAGGCGCCTCGGAACCAACTTCGGAAAGGGCAAATGACACGTCTGCCTCGGTGCTGCCGGGGTGCTCCGTAGGGGAGACGAGATGGTCCAGAAGCACCAAGGCTGTGTCGCGAAGCTGCTCCAACTCGCCGGACGTTGCGCCCAACGCGAAATCCCCTTTGAGCTTGGCGAGGAAGGCTTGGGCCGCTTCGCGGGCGGGAGAATCTCCGCTTCCGTGTTCCACTGCGTACTCCAACTCGCGGTACACGCGATAGTCCTGGTAGGCGAGTCGCATGCCCTCGTATTGCATGGTCTCGACGAATGCGCCGTTCCATCCCACTTCGGGCAGGGGAGGGTATCCCAATATGGCGTCCTTCGGTTCGACACCCGCATTCCCGTCGAAATCATTCCAAGCATTCTCCTTGGCCTTGCACCACACCCAGAACGCCACGCCGTCAGCGTCCGTGCGCAGCAAGTGAAGGCCCGATCTACGGTTCAATTCGAGGATGCCGTCCCCGTAGACGCCCGTGAGGATCATCCACTGCCCATTCCGCTCGATGGCCTCGGCGCGTTTCTTGACTGCGTCCTCAGGCGATGTCGCGTTCTGGACCACACTTGTGAAGAGCTCGCGACCCGGCCCCTGGTTGAAGTCGGAGAAGTAGCTCGTAAGAAACGTGGGAATCTCCACTGTCCGCGAGCATTCGCACTGGCGCAAGACGAGACTACGCTTCCGCTCGGACAGGCCCGGTTCGTCATTCGGGAAGAACCACATGTTTGGGCAGCCGTCCGCGGTCAACCGGTCACGGAGTGCCGTCAGCGTCAGACTGAATGCCTCTCTCACGTCCGCATGACCGAGCAACTCCACTTCACCTTCCGTATAGCCCAGTTTTTTGCCTACCACCAAGGCCAGACCAGGCCAGGACACGATGAGCGGGCCATCCATGCCGAGCGAAGCCATTGACCTCGCCGTGTCCGACAAGCTCTCGGAGCCAACATCATCAACACGGACGCCTTCGGGCGTCTTCGTCACCCTCGTGCCGGGCCAACCCGCCCACAATACGCTGTTCAAACCGGTGTCGCGCGCCAAAACTGTCAATTCGTCCCGGCTGCACCCGCTCGTGAACATCGTCCTGACCGGTTGGTCCTGTTCGTGGAGTTCGCCGTGCAACACGCGGACCACAAGAGTGAGCGGGATGCCCTTCGGGCATTCATCGCCGGTCAGCAGGACATGGTAGGCGTAGCTGCCCGGTTTCGTCTGAGACGCCACATTCACGCGAAACAGCAGCAGCACATTCCGATCGGGTGTGAGCACGCACCGATCCTCCCGAACCCACCGAAGCGCCTCCACGCTGTACGACGTTGCCGGGAGCCCAAAGACCGTTCCGTCCCCGCGATCCTCTCGCATGAGCGGTTCGAGGATCTCTGGTATCACATTGGCCGTGGTGCTTGCCCAATGAGGACGTTGCGGCCAATAGCGTGCCCGCAGACACTGGACGCCGATGTCGCCGGTTGACGCCGCACCGTCCTCTGGTCGCATTTCCACCTCGGGGTTTGTCAGGGGAACGCCCGGATAGAACCCAATGAACCGATCCGAGGGCATCCCGGGAAGACACAGCATCGTCAGACTGGACGTGAATTCCGCTCGGGCGGGAATTCTATCCGGTCCGATGCGTCCCGGACTAGAGACCATGAAGAAGACACCGGCATCGTCTCCCGCGTCCAACCGGGCGGCGCCGTGAATCAGCCCTGCACGCGGTTCGACAGGGAATGATCGGTCGCCGAAAACAATCGGAGGCGCCTCCGCGGCTTGGGCCGCACCCGGCCCGCGCCGTATTCCCAGGCGGGCACGATCGCCGGCGCCTCGTCCAGGACGGGCGCCCCGTCGGGGTAGCTCCAGCCCGGGTCACCCTCGAGCTTGCAGGCCTGGTAGACCACCGTGACACCGAACTCC
>JAAEQP010000831.1 GCA_024231375.1 bacterium
ATATCGAACACGGCCCCGCGCGTGACCCGTTCCTTCTCGGGAGCGGCTATGGCGGCGGCGTTCTTGGTCGCTGCGTCTCTCACTCGTCTCGCTTTCGCTTCGGTTCTCCGGGAGGCCGTGGCAGTCCCGTGACTGTAGGCGGCACGGTAGACGTATCGGCATCCAGGCAGGTTACTGTCCGCGGTTTCTTCGTTCGAGCCAGTCTCGGTATTCGTCGCTCTGGAAATACGGGTAGGTCTTTCGATCTTTCAGGCACACAAAGGTCACCGTGCAGGCGATGGTCTCATGCTGGCTGCCCGACACCGGTTCATGGACGTAGGCGCACACCTCCGCCGTCACCGACGACGACCCGATGCGGCTGATCCGGCTATGGAACGTCACCAGGTCGCCCCGGTAGGCCGGGGCCTTGAAGTACACGTTGTCCATCGCCACCGTGACGAAGTCCCGGTACCCGATCTGTTCCATGACATACACCGCGGCCGCCTCGTCCAGCCACGCCAGGATCGCGCCGCCGTACAGGCTGCCCGCGGCATTCAGGTCGCGTTCCATGACCAGATGCCGCGTGACAATATCGTATCCGGGAGGCGACCAGTCCTGGTCGCCATTGCCCGTGCGCTCTGAGGCCGGTTCCTGCATCGAGTCCATCCATTCTGCCTACGCGGGCGGACCCGCTCCACCCGTCCGCAAAGTGTACCCATTCCAAGACAACACACGCAATGACGCCGATGTCAGGTTAGGCGCCGAGTCGGCCCACGTGACAGCCGCCAACATCTTGCTAAGCGTCAGTGGGGCTGTTGAAGAAGTCCCGGAGCGCCGAGGACTGCCAACCAAACGCAAACACACACACCAACCATGTCATCCCGAGCGAAGTCGAGGGATCTCTCATCGGCGAGCGCCTACCTACAAGAGATCCCTCGACTTCGCTCGGGATGACATGATTGGGCTGTGTCTGGGTTGGAGTTGAAGTCTTCGGCAGCCCGGGACAGCCGCCGCGCGCCTTGGCGTGGCCATAGCGCTTGAACTAAGATGGGGGCGTGGCCTTGAAAGCGTGCATGCGGAGCACCTATCGACAGGAGGAGGCAGCAGATGGCCGGACCGAACAGACTGGAATTGAATCGACGCGACATGTTGCGGACGGCGTCGGGCTTCGTGGCCGGGGCGGCCTGCCTCAGATGGGCTGGCGCCGAGGAGATGCCTGCGGTCACAAAACCGCGCGCCACGTCGGGCGATACGGCGGTGGAACCGGCCTGGGATGAAGTCCTCACGGTGACGGTGGGTCCGGATCAAGCCGACCTGTGCGGCACGAGCGAACGCGCCATCCAGGCGGGTATTGACTATGTGGCGCGTCTGGGCGGAGGCACGGTACACGTGCTGCCGGGCACGTACACCCTACGGAATTCGGTCTTTCTGCGGCCGGGCGTGCGGCTTCTGGGGAGCGGGTTGGATTCCGTGTTGGTGAAAGCACCCATGGTGGAAACGACGCTGGCCGTCGATTCGGACTGGTTCGACCAGGAAATCACGCTCGCCGACGCGACCGGGTGCGAAGTGGGCGACGGC
>JAAEQP010000832.1 GCA_024231375.1 bacterium
CCCCCATCGTGATGGGGGCGGGAAAAGCGGCATCGTGATGCCGCACTCCAAATAGTCCCCACATGTGTTGGATGAGCCGAGCTGTCCACAAACGCGAGAGGCGGCACTGAGGCAATCCTCCGTTTTCCAGGCGATCTCCGTGCGATTGCGCTGGACCTGCCCAGGTCAATCCGCCTCTTGCTTCTCGGCCTTCTCTTTGGCTTCCTTTTCGGCGCGGAGTTTCTCGATGGCGGCGCGGACGTCGGCTTCCCAGGGGAAGGGTTCGTCCTTGGCGGGATCGTAGGGCGGAAGATCGGGGATGGGGACGTCCAGCTCATTCAACAGTTCGGTCGTCTTGGTGAGTTCGTAGCGGAAGACATACGGCTCGCCGTCGGCCCAAGCCCACTTATAGGCGGCTAGGTCTCCGCGATACGGCCTATCCCGCCCGATCCGATCGTGCTATTCCCAGCCAAGCACCGCCTGCTACCCAAGCCTTCTCTTGACCACGAAGAAGAGGACCACGAGTCCCAGACCTGTCAACGCCGAGATCCACGCGTTGTGAACAAGGCACGGCAACAGGGTCAGGGCGATGCCGAATACAAGTGACACGGATTCCCTCTGCCTCCACCCGAAGAGGGCCATCGCCGAGCCCACGCAGGACTCAATCAACGCCACGAACATCCAGGTCCCGGTCATTTCGCCGAACATGCTCTTCTCACTGTGTTGCCTTCGGCCGGCTACGGTCATGTCGCGTGGGCGACCAACACCAAGGCCAAGAACCCGACTGCACGCCTGAAGTCCATCTCCGGTGTCCCTCGGGTTCGCGACTCTTCGGTAATCCGCGGCCATCATAACGAATCCGGCAGTTCCGTGCATAGGG
Source organism: bacterium (assembly GCA_024231375.1). The sequence goes on from JAAEQP010000832.1 coordinate 860, forward strand.
GCAATTCAGGGACAGACTACGAATCACGGCGCAATCCAGAACGAGTAGATCCTCGCATTCCGCAGCAGGAAGCGGATGCGGCTGTTCGCGGGAACCTCTGCCCGCCCCTTCCACGCGAGTGGTGCGTCAATGGCGTCGCCTTGGAAGGGCACGCACTGCCCCGCGGCGTAGCCGTTTAGCACGTTTCCGGCGGCGTCGAGGACCTCGGCTTTCACGTAGCCGCCGGATTCGACCTGCGCGTTGATGTGCAAGGTACCCGTGTCGAAGCGTAGGGGCGCGGTCAGGATGTGGCCTGGTGTGTCGCCGGCGGTCATGGACGCAAACCCGTCGAGGCGCAACGTGGCGGTGCCGATGTCGATTTGCATGTCGACGTCTTCGTGGGACTTGTCGGTCTGCCCGTACATCAGCACGATGCGGTCCTTCACCACAGCGAAGGACCCGGCCAATCGGATTTGGCGCGAGTCGGGCGTACCTTTGGGACCGGTGGGCACAAAAGGCGTTCCAGGAAACAACCGGGTCCATACGATTCCATCGCGGCTGTAGGCCAGTTCAGGCCAGATCACGGGACCCCCGGCGCGCTCGGAGGGTTGGTCGAAGATCCACGGCGTGCCGATGTAACCGCCCTGGTACGGATTCACACCCATGCTGTACAGCGACTGGTTCTGATTGCCTTCGAGCACCACCTTCGGATCGGTCCACGTCTCGAAATCGTCGCTCTCCATGCGCGCCACGCTGCGGCCGTTGTCGGTGCGCGCCCGCACGTAGGCCACATACTTGCCCAAGCGCTCGTCCCAGAACGCGCTCTGCGTCGTGTCGCTCAGCATATCGGAGAAAGGCTTGCCCGAGCAGTTCCAGTGCACTCCATCGGGCGAATAGGCGACGTACATGCCCAACCCAGTGCATCCTTCGGGCAATGCCGCGCTGTGGTCGCGTCCCAGGAACTGGCCGCGATGCTCGTAGATGCGCGGGACGCCCAGGTAGGCCGTGTCCGGGTAGCTGGACGTGAATAGCTTGTAGCGTTTGGACGGGTCGGTTTCGTGGCGGTCAATAAACACACAGGGTCCCGCGAACACGAGGGCCGGCGGCAGCATAACCAGGTTGGTACGCGCGTGTTCTTTGTAGGGAATGATGTCCAACTCGGGTTTCACCCATGTCTCGCCGCCATCCAGCGATTCGGCGTATCCGAGCCGGTCTTCGTGGCCGTTGGGCACGTTGTTGGCCGAGTAGAAAAGCTGGAGCCTGTCGTTCTCAACGTCATGCACGACGCTACCGTAGAGATCGGTGCGGGACGCGTCCCACGGCTTGTCGCGGCGAATAACGGGGTTGTCCGGATGCTTCGTAACGGCGCCTGGTTCGCGCTGCACGTTGACCGTCTCCGCGATCACCCAATCGTCAAGGAAGAGTTGGCGCTGTCCGTCGGTGATGTCCCTGGGAGAATCGTCGGACGCGGCAGACGAAGGCCCGGCGAGCGACAGGGCGGCCACGATCACAAGCGTTGTCGCTGCGCACTGCTGAAGACGGCACAGATTCAATACTCCGAAACGGGTCGTACGCTGGTCCATCGCTGGGTCTCCATGCTCGTTTCGCTACACGTCAATAAGGCCCGCTCTGCAGAGGGTACTGCGACTCGACCTCGAACCAGCGGCGGACAAGTTCGTTGCGCATGGCGTGAATGGCATCCGCGTACGCGGGGTCTTTGGCGACATTATTCAACTCGTTCGGGTCGGCCTTGAGGTCGTACAGAAGCTCGGCGCCGGCGTTGCTCCGGCCGTATTTGTAATCATGACCTCGCACGACTTTCCAGGATATTCCGAAGGGCTTCCTGAACTCGATGAAGGCGGAACTCCGTTTCTCGTAGTCGTCGCCCTCAAGCAGCGGATGCAGCGACCGCCCCTGGAATCCCGGCGGGATGGGCACGCCACAATAGTCGAGAATGGTCGGCGCCAGGTCGACCAGCTCGACGAGTTCCGATTGTTCCCGGCCGGATTCAATAGCGCCAGGCCATGACACGATGAGGGGCACATGAACGCAACTATCGAGACCGGGCGGGCCCTTGGCCACGGTGCCGTGGTCGCCCAGATGGTCGCCATGGTCCGACGTAAACACGATCAGCGTGTTGTCGAGAATGCCTTCCTCTTCGAGAGCGTCAAGAATACGTCCGATCTGGTCGTCCACGTGCGTGATGAGCGCGTAGTAGTAGGCGCGCACCTTGCGCCACTCGTCATCGGAGAGCTTGAAGCGTTTGTGTTCGTCTTCGCGCATGGCGGGCAACGGCATCGTGGCCGGGTCGTACATGTCCGCGAACCGTTTGGGCGGGTTCACGGGACAATGGGGCGCGTAGAACCCCGCGAAACAGAAGAAGGGTTCGTCTTTGTGTTGCTGGATGTAGCGCACGGTCTCGTCGGCCACGAAGGCCGAGTGCGTGAGGTCTTCGGGTCCCTCGAAATCGTAAGGCTCGTGGGTCTTGCGGCCGTGTTTCACGACAGCTTTGCCCGCCCACGCGGGCGGCGTCGAGCAGCGGCAATTGTCCACTTGGGACGGATGGCGCGCTTCCACCCAGCGGATGTAGGCGTCGTCGTAGCACCCGGGTTCGTCGGAGATGACAAGGTGGTCGAATCCGTAGCTGGGGTGCGGCGCGCGGTGGTCGCGGGTAGCGTGATTCTTGAAATGGAGTTTGCCAAGGCACCCGGTGTGATACCCGTACCGGGCGAGAATGGTGTGGATGGTCTCCACATCCTCGGGCATCTCGACGCCGTTGATGCAGCACCCGAGCGTGGAAGGATACAGTCCACTCAACATGCTCTGACGGCTGGGCATGCACACGGGATTGTTGGTGAAGGCGTTCTGGAACAGCACGCCACGCTTCGCCAGCTTGTCGAGGTTGGGCGTGATCATGTAGTCGAAACCCGCCGCGCGGATGGTGTCCCACCGTTGCTGGTCGGTGTGAAGGAACAGGACGTTTGGCCGTTTGATGGGAGGCGACGCATCCACGCGTTTGGCCTTCTTGCCTTTGGCCGCGGCGCTCGCGCTTGCCGTGCAAAGAGCGGCTGTTGCCGCGCCAGCGATCTGAACGAAGTCTCGTCGTGAGGGCCGCACCGGCATGGTTCTCTCCTCTCGGTGAACGTTTCTTCCGAAACCCTAGTCCCCTGCCCAGTCCCCCTTCATCTTCTCGGCGCAGTAGGCCGCCATGCGGTCCCGGTGGTCGTCGTCGCGGCTCGGGACATTGGGCTGGTCGATGACGGGCGCGTCTTCGTCCAGGTACACCTTGGACAGGTTGTCGAACCCGCGCCAGTCTTCGATGGCTTGGGTCAAGTGCGCCACGTCGTCCGCGTAGGCCGGATCGTCGACACGGTTCACGGTTTCGCAGGGATCCTTCTCGAGGTCGTAGAAGAGCCGCACGTTCTTCCCGGGGACGAGGATCAGTTTGCGTGTATGAGACCGCGCCACGGCCTGCCCGCCGCGTCCATTCTCGCAGAACGTAATCTCCGGACCGTCGCCCCCCGCGGCCAAGTCGCGGCCATGCATGGCGGGGGCGGGCGCACACTTGGCTTGGGCAAGGATCGTAGGCGCCACGTCGATGTTGTTGACCAACGCATCGGTACTGGAACCGGCGTGCGCGGACTCGGGGTACTTGATGACTAGGGGCACCTTCATCAAGGCGTCGTAGATGTATCCGCCCTTCAGGAGCATGTGGTGATAACCCAAGAGTTCCCCGTGATCGCTGGTGTACAGGATCATCGTGTGGTCGGAGATGCCCTTGCGTATGAGGACGTCGATCATGCGGCCCACGTGATGATCGATCTGTTCGATGGTGGCGTAGTAATGGGCCATCGCCCGGCGCAGGGACG
>JAAEQP010000833.1 GCA_024231375.1 bacterium
ACGCAGACGGGACTGTCCCAGGTCTTTTCGCGGCCTGCACGTAGCGAGGCGGTCTTCTCCAACAGCCCCACTTTCCCCAATCCCCAGTCTCCGCCTCGGAGTCCCTCTCCTTGCCCTTTGCACCCTTCTCCTCAGCGCCATGGCCCACAGCGTTGAGACGCCCGCCTCGTCGCTGGCATTCCTACCCACCGACACCCCCGGCGAATTTCAATTCGACACCGGCGTCATCAACGGCCTTCTGCGCCCGGAAGGCAAGTCCCTCGGCTTGAAACCCGCCACGCACGTGGAATCCGGTGTGGACCTGTCCCGCTCCATGGGCCTCTTCAACTACTACCGCCTCTTCACCACCAACCACCGATTCGGCGAAAGCGCGCGATCCCTTCCCTGTGACGTGTCGCTCGAATCCGACGGCAGCGTGCGCGTGTTCTGGGCGGGCGCCGAGGACCGTCCCTTTGACCTCCAAGGCGTCTACCGCTGGACCGCCGCCGACACGCTGGACCTCGTCACCACAGTGACCGCGAAAGCCGATCTGCCTGATCTGGAAGTGTTTCTGGCGGCGTACCTATCCGAAGCCTTCCCCGTGACTCACATTTACGCAGAACAGCCCGGCGGTCCAGCCTTCATCACCCCTGAGAAGGCCGACGGCGTCTGGCACGCCTATCCCACCGGCGACCACGGGCGTAAACTGGTGAAGGACGGCCGCTGGACCTATCCGCCGAGCCCCGTGGACTGGGTCATGCCCGCGGATGCGGCCGCGCCACTGGCCTTCCGCCGCGACCCGGAAAGCGGCGTGGTCGTCATCGTCATGGCCCCGCCCGGCGACTGCTTCGCCATGTTGACGCCTTGCCGAGGTGAAGGGCACCGGTCCATGTATCTGTCGCTCTTCGGCCAAGACGTAAAGGCAGGCGAAACCGTCCATGCGCGTGCGCGGCTCGTCGTGGGCCGCAACCTCACCGACGAGCAGATTCTGTCACTCTATCAGGCCTACCTTCGGGAGGCCGACGACAAGGACATTCCATCCGGCTACACCATGGCAGCGCATCTGAACTGCGGCGTCGATGAGTCAAGCGGGAAACCCGACGGGCCGCGTATTCGGCAGATCGCTGGCCATCTCTGGGAGTTTCCGGATGTCTCCGGAGCGCTCGGGACCGCCGCGCACCACGAGTCCCAAGTGGAGTACAAGATCGCGGGTCTCGACGCGGATTCCCAATACTTCTTGGGATTCACCTGGTGGGATGCGGATGGCGCTGGACGGATTCAGTCCGTGAAGTTTGGAGTGGGGGGCTCGTCCGAGTGGACGACGGTGCTTCCGGCCACCCCGGCCCTCGCCTTCGACAAAGGCAAACCCACACGGGCGTCCGGCGCGCTCCCCATCCCCGCGTCTTACATCCGAGAAGGCGCCCTCCGGGTCGCCTTCGCGAAGCACGCCGGTCCCAACGTCGTCGTCAACGAACTGTCGTTGCTCAAGGCCCCCGCCAACGACACCCGCAAGCGCGTCTTGCTCATTACCGGCGACGACTACCCCGGCCACGTATGGCGCGAAACCGCCCCCGTCCTGGCTAGGGCTTTGCGCCAAGACCCCCGTCTCGACGTACACGTGACCGAAGCCCTGGGCATGGTCGCGTCACCACTGAGCGACCACTACGACGCCCTGGTCATCCACTTCAAGAACTACGCCGAACGCATCCCCCTCGACGCCGCTGCCGGTGAGAACTTGAAGCGCTACGTAGCTTCCGGCAAAGGCCTCGTTCTATCCCATTTCGCTTGCGGTGCATTCCAGGAATGGCCCGGCTTCGTCGACATCGTGGGCCGCGTGTGGAACCCGAAACTACGCGGTCACGACCCCCACGGCGAGTTCAAGGTCACGATCGTGGATGATGCCCATCCCATCACAAAAGGACTCGGTGAATTCGCCACCACCGACGAACTGTACACCTGCCTGGATGGCACGCCCGATATCCACGTCCTCTGCGAAGCCACGTCCAAGGTCGATCAGAAGGTCTATCCCATCGCCTTCACCGTTCCTCACGGCAAAGGCCGCGTCTTCCAATGCACCCTCGGCCACGACACACAAGCCTTCGAGAGCAAAGAAGCACGCACCCTCTACCAACAAGCCACCGTCTGGGCCGCGGGACTGTGAAGCCGTTGAAAAGATCATAT
>JAAEQP010000834.1 GCA_024231375.1 bacterium
GCAGGGAGAGGGTGAAGATTGGGTACAGATCGACCTCGCACGCGATGTGAACCACAGGCCATCAGGCGCACAACGGCTCTCCGGTACCGCTTGTGGTCACGGGGGCGCCTGAGCGGGAACTGGGGATCACTGAGGGAATTGCCAAGGTCCGCGAAGGCCTGTAGACTGAGGTGCATGTGGCGTGAGGCGCGAGCTGGACCGGCCGCCGGCCGGTGAAACGAAGGAGAATCCGTCATGACAACGCGAGGTGCTGGCATACGAACGATCGCCTGCTTTCTCATTGCATGTTTGATCTCGGGAATGGCCATGGCCCATCCGCCCAAGTCGCTTGAGGTGAAGTTCGACAAGACCAAGAAGACCTTGGACGTGACGGTGAAGCACTCCGTTTCCGATACGGAGAAGCACTACGTGAAAGAGCTGAAGGTGGAGGTCAACGGGAAGGAGGTCATCACGCAGAAGACCTCCAAACAGGAGTCCGACGACGAGCAGACCTACACCTACAAGCTTACGGATGTGAAGAAGGGCGATAAGATCAAGGCGGTGGCGAACTGCAACAAGTACGGGAAGAAGTCCAAAGAGATCACGGTGGAATAGGGGGGCGTGGCGGATCGGGGCAGGTAGAGGGCGGATTGGGGCAAGAGATCCCTCGACTTCGCTCGGGATGACGTGATGGGTTGGCTTGGGTGTGCGGTTGCGGGGATAGGACCCATGGAACTCATGGGACCGATAGGGCGGCTGCGGCGATGGGTGTGCGTGTCGGGGAGCAAGGTCCCTCGGGTGCGCTCAGGGACGACGTGATGGGCATGTGTTGGGTGGCGGGAGAGGGAGCCCCCTATGCCGTCATCCTGAGCAACGCGAAGGATCTCGTTCACCCAGCGACTATCCTGGAGTGCGAGATGCTTCACTCAGCATGACGGGTGAGGGGATGACGTCTCCGGGAGCAACGCTCAGGGAGACTGCACACAAAACGCCCGGCGGGACCGGAGTGTGGCCGCGCCGGGCGTTGGATTCGGGTGTGTGGTTACAGGTAGCGGGGAAGTTCCGCCTCGAGAAGCGCTTTGAACTCCGCATAGGCGTCGTCGGTCAGAAGTTGCCGGTCTTTCACATAGGGGTTGCCGCCGGTTCCCCGGCCGAAGATCGGTACCGTGTGCCCGTTCTCAGCGGCGTACCGTTTCGTGAACTCGACCGCGTTGACCGACCGGTCGACGAGTACGTTGGTGGTCCACTGGGCTTCGCGGGCGCCTTCGAGGTCGCCGGCTTCGAATCGGTCCTGAATGGCGTTGATGATCTGGGGATTCACGGTGCATCCTTGGCCGATACAGGCTTTGGTGCCGGAGGCAACGCCGGCCAGGAACGCGGTTTCGGCGCCTGAGATGATGGCGAAATCCTTGTCCCGCACCGCGTACACCATGTCGTGCACGTAGTAGGCGTCGGTGGTCGACATTTTGATGGCGGTGAGGTTGGGCATGTCGGCCAATTTCCGGATGACGTCGACGGTGACACAGTAGTCTTCGTCCGTTCCGGGCGGTTGGTAGATGAACACCGGACACGACACGGCGCCGCTGATCGTCTCGAAATACTTCAGCACCACGTCCAGCGGCGTCTCATCGCCTTCCGGGGCGATGCATTCGGGGATGGTGAACACCACGCCCGCGGCGCCCACGCTTTGCGCATACTGTCCCAGTTCGCAGGCCTCGCGCACGTATTGGGCCTTGTCGGGTAGCTTGTTGCGGTCGCGGTCCCACACGCCCGAAGTGCCCACGAGCACGGGGGCCTTGTCTTTCAGATGGCCGCAGGCGGTCTGGGCCATGGCTTTCACGTCGTCGTAGCTGAACGTGTACATCTGGCCCATGCCGCATCGTACGAAGTAGGCGCTGATGCCGTCGCGCTCGACGAGGAAATCGAGGAAGCTGCGTTGGCCGGTCTCGTTGAACGAGCCGTCTTCATTGA
>JAAEQP010000835.1 GCA_024231375.1 bacterium
ACATGGCGCCGCCGATGGCTATCTTGGGGTCGTAGAACGATTTGGCGTCCTTGGCCCATCCTGGATACGGACCGCCGTGGGCGAACCGTACGCGAATCATGAACGGCTTGCCGAGGGCCTTCCTTCGCAACAACTCCTTGCATTGCATGGGACCTGTGAACAACCGGTGCGTGAACCCGATCATGAGCTTCTTACGGGCCTTGCTGGCCGCCGCGGTCATGCGGTCGGCTTCTTTCAACGTAGCCGCCATGGGCTTCTCGCAAAGCACGTGGCAGCCCGCTCTGAGAGCCGCGATGGTGCATTCGGCGTGATATTTGTTCGGCGTACAAACGCTGACCACGTCGGGCTGCTCGGTCTTGAGCATTTCCTTGTAGTCTTTGTATCCCCGAAGTCCCGGGAAGAGTTGCGTCACTTCCTTGTGCCGCTTGGCGACCGGGTCGGCAAACGCGGCCAGATCGGCCGCTTTGCTCTTCGCGTATCCGGGCATGTGGCAGCCTTGGGCAATCGCGCCTCCGCCAATGACCGCGACCTTCAGTTTCTTCGCTCGTGCCATGACGCACCTCCCCGTGTTATTCGTAGAGCTTCCGGTCAGTCTACAAGGCATCCAGGAAGGGGTCAACCGGAGGGAGAAGGCACTAAGTCGGCTGTCAGCGGTCGGCTGTCAGCTTTCAGCCAAACCGGACAGATCGGACGGATCAGTCGGATGCTGATAGCTGATAGCTGATAGCTGATGGCTGATAGCTGACCGCTGATCGCCCTCCGGCTTCCTTGACCGCACGTGCGCAAGACCATACTATGTGTGGACCCCGCGCGGTTGCGGGGGCAACGAACTGGGGGGAGACCATGAAAAAGGGATGCCTGGGTGCATTGGCCGTGGTGCTGATTCTAGCGACCGCGGCGGTGTTGATGATTAACGCGTGGCTGGGCGCGTTCCCGGCGGCGCGCCGCGTGCCGGTTGCGGAGTTTCTGACCGACCAGTCGGTCGCCGCCGTGTCGGTAGACACACAGAATCCGGTCTGGTTGCGGGTCATGGACGATCAACTGGCCGATGCGGGCGCTCTGGGCTGGCTGATGGGGGTCGCCATGCCCCACGAATACGGGGCCATCGTGGACGTGAACGCGGCGGAAGCGACGAGCCAAACCACCATGGTCATCAGTACGCGCCGGTTCGGTCCGCTACTGAAGCGCATGCTGATTGACGAGGATCCGCTCAGCTCAGGCGTGTCAGAGGGCAAGGACGGCGCCATTCTGCTGAAGACCAACGAAGCCATCACGCCCGAGACGTTGGCACTGGCTGGTGAACGCTGGGCCCAGGCTGCCCCCGATGAACTGAAATTCGAGGGAGGGCACTTCCTTGAGGCGGTAGTCGGCAACAGCAGTGGGCAGGCGTTTCTGGGGCTGGAAGGGCTCCTTCTCGCGCTGTCTACGAAGGAAGACACCGACGAGTTCGAGAAGCAGCAGATCTTCGATGCCGACCAGTTGTCGGGACTCTTCTACCGCGTTCGGTCGGGGCGGGTGACGGGCGACTTCACGGAAGAGGGCGACCTCACGCTCAGCCTGCTTGCCGAATGCCCCGACGCCGTGGCCGCGGAAACGATCCATTTCGCGTTGCTGACGGTCCGGGACGCGCTGTTCCGCCAAGCGATTGAGCAGGGACTGGTCATCGAGGGCGAGCCGGTCGTGGACGGTTCGACTGTCAAAGGCGACTTCACGGTAACGGGTATCCAGGACGCGGTGGCCATGGCCTTGGCCGCGCAAGGAATGGGAGGCACGCCATGACCAGGACAATGCGTATCGCGATGGCGGTGACGCTCTGCGTCATCTGCACCGGGGCATGGGGTGCGTCCGAGACCGACGTGGATGCCCTGTTGTCCAAGCTCACGCTGAGGCAGAAGGTCGGCCAGATGATGTTCATCGGGTTCGAAGGGCGGCGCATGTCGCCGGAGATGGCCGAACTCGTCGAGGAGCGCTGCTTGGGCGGGTTCTTCGTACAGATTCTGTCGAACTACAATTTTCCTGACGAATGCGCGCGGGTGGTGAACGGCATCCAGGACTGCGCGATCGCCAGCGATCACGGCATCCCGCTGTTCATCGCGGCGGACCAGGAAGGCGGCATTGCCGCGCCGATTCACTACGTCATGGGCGCGACCGGTACGCCGGGCAACATGGCGCTGGGCGCGTCGGGCCGCGAGGAAGACGCGTACGCGGCGTACCACGCCATGGGCGTCGATATGCGGGCGTGCGGCGTAACGGTGAACTACGCGCCGGCCATCGACGTGCTGACAAGCTTCAAGAACCCGGACTACACGGTGCGGTCGTTCGGGTCGGACATGGCGCGCAACGGCGTGTTGGCGCGAGGCGCGGTGCGCGGGCTCCAGGACGCGGGTGTCGTCGCGTGCGCGAAGCATTTTCCGGGACTGGCGTACTTCGACGGAGACACGCACCGGGAATCCCCGGTGTTGACGCTGTCCGAAGCGGAACTGATGGAAGGCGACATGGCCCATTTCCGCGGCGCCATCGAAGGCGGCACCGACATGATCATGACGGTCCACGCCGTCTTTGACGCGTGGGACCCGGGCACGCCCGCAACGCTCTCGCATCGAATCATGACGGGCTTGCTGCGCGACGAATTGGGATTCGAAGGCATCCTCTTGACGGACTCGATGGGCATGGGCGGCGTGACGAAAGACTTCGGCCGCGCGGAGGCCACTGTTCTGTCCGTCGAGGCCGGGTGCGACATGGTGCTGCAGGTGTCCCGGGATGTGGATGAATTGGGCGAACGCATCGACGCGTTGGTGAAGGCCGTCGAAGAAGGGCGCCTGACGGAGGGCCAGATCGACACGTGCGTGCGCCGCGTTCTAGAGGCGAAGGTGAAGTACGGACTCTTCGACAATCCCAAGGCCGATGTGGACAAGGTGTACGAGACCATGCGCCGCCCGGACCTCGTGGAGGGGAACCGGCGCGCCGCGTTGAACGGCTGTGTCCTGGTACGAGACGATGCGGGGATGTTGCCGCTGCCCACGACGGGCAAGCGCATCGCCGTGGTGTGCGCGCCGTCGGCCATTACGCGGGCCGGGAAAGGCGAAGCCATGCCGGTAGGCCCGACCATGGGCAGTTTCGTGCGCGGCGTGGCGCCGGACGTGGTCGAGATCCGCGTGGACACCGTGCCTACGGAAGCGGAATCCGCGTACGCGCTGGAGAAAGCCGCCGAGGCTGACATCGTCATCGGGTACGCGTTGCTGGCGCATCAGTCGCCGGAGCAGGTGACGTTCATCAAGAAGCTCATCGCCTTGGGCAAGCCGACGGTCATCGTGGGAATGGGTATGCCGACGAACCTGGCCCTGTTCCCCGAATGCACAACATTCCTCGCGGCGAACAGTCCGGCACCGGTGTCAACCGAAGCGGCGGTGCAGGTCTTGTTCGGGTTCCGCGAGGCGGGGGGTACCCTCCCGATGGCCATTGGGGACCTCTATCCCATCGGGTATGCGATGGGGCGGTGAGGGGATAGCGAGGACGGTCGACGCGTAGGTCGACCCTACCCCGGAAGGGACAGTCCGGAGACTTCGGTCGCGGGAAGATGGTGCGTGCTCGCCCCGCCTTTAGCGGGCCTCGACACACCCTACGGAATCCGGGATGTTTGTCGGTGGTCTCTCCACGTTTCAGAATGGAACGGACGGCATCTCGCAATGGGACAGCCGCACCCGGCTGCCCCTCGTAAGTCCTTATCTCTCAATGCCTGCTGATTGGCACCCGAGTTGCACCTCTTTTCGTGACCCTACCCATGCACGAAAGGAGGCTGTACGTACTATGCGGTTGGACAAACTGACTATCAAAGCTCAGGAAGCTCTGTCGGAGGCCATGGACAAGGTCGGCGACGCGGGGCATCCTGAGATCACTTCATTGCATCTGCTGGACGCGCTGGTCGGTCAGGAAGGCGGCGCCGTAGGCTCGGTGCTGCAACGGCTGGGCGTGGCGGCGGACCAGGTCCGCACGCAGGTGACCCAAAAGCTGGACCAGATGCCGCGGGTGTCGGGCGCAGGGCGGCAGCAGCCACACTTGGGCGCGGACGCCAACGAAGCCTTGAACGCGGGCTGGAAAACGGCCCAAGGCCTGCGCGACGAGTATCTCAGCACGGAACATATGCTCATCGGCATGATCGACGTGGCGCGCGACCCGGCGGGCATCATCTTGCGCGATCTGGGACTCACCAAGGACGCCGTTCTGTCCGCGTTGAAGGATGTGCGCGGGTCGCAACGGGTGACGGACCCGAACGCGGAATCCACGTACGACGCGTTGACGAAATACAGCCGCGATCTGACGCAGTTGGCGCGGGCCGGAAAACTGGACCCGGTCATCGGCCGGGACGACGAGATCCGGCGCGTGGTGCAGGTGTTGTCGCGGCGCACGAAGAACAACCCCGTCCTCATCGGCGAACCGGGTACGGGCAAGACGGCCATTGTGGAGGGCCTGGCCCAGCGCGTGGTGGCGGGCGACGTGCCGGAGAATCTCAAGCACAAACGGGTGGCGGCCCTCGACCTGGGCGCGCTGATTGCGGGCGCCAAGTTCCGGGGCGAATTCGAGGATCGCCTGAAGGCGTTGCTGCGGGAGGTCGAAGAGGCCGACGGCGACGTGGTGCTGTTCATCGACGAGTTGCACACGCTCGTCGGCGCGGGCGCGGCCGAAGGCGCCATGGACGCGTCGAACATGTTGAAGCCGGCGTTGGCGCGCGGGGAACTGCATTGCATCGGCGCAACGACATTGGACGAGTATCGCAAACACGTGGAGAAGGATGCGGCCCTGGAGCGCCGGTTCCAGCCGGTCTATGTGGCGCAGCCGGATGTGGACAACACCATCGCGATTCTGCGCGGGTTGAAAGAACGGTACGAGGTACACCATGGCGTGCGGATTCAGGACGCCGCGCTGGTGGCGGCAGCTACGTTGAGCGACCGGTACATCGCGGACCGGTTCCTCCCGGACAAGGCCATCGATCTCATCGATGAGGCGTCGTCGCGGTTGCGCATTGAGGTGGACAGCATGCCCTACGAAATCGACGTGCTGGACCGCCGCATTCGCCAACTCGAAATCGAGCATCTTGCCATGAAGAAGGAAAAGGACAAAGCGAGCCGGGAATTGCGCGACGGTATCGAGCGCGAGATGGCGAATCTGCGCGAGGAGGTCAGCGGCAAGAAGGCCCAGTGGAAAGCCGAAAAGGACGCCATCGAGGCAATCCGTCACATCAACGAAGAAATCGACGAGGCCAGACGCCAGGAGGAAATCGCCGAACGTCAAGGCGAACTCGACAAGGTCGCCCAGATCCGGTATGGCACCATCGGCGAATTACAGCGAAAGCTGGACGAAGCCAACGGGTATCTCGCGGAGGTCCAGAAGAATGGCAGCTACCTCAAGGAAGAGGTGACCGACGAGCATATCGCCACCATCGTGGCGAATTGGACGGGCATTCCGGTCAGCAAGATGATGGAAGGCGAGATGAGCCGGTTGCTGAAAATGGAACAGCGCCTCGGCGAACGCGTCATCGGGCAGGAGCAGGGCGTAAGAGTCGTGTCCGACGCGGTACGCCGGGCGCGGGCCGGGTTGAAGGAACCGGAGCGTCCAATCGGCTCGTTCATCTTCCTCGGGCCGACGGGCGTCGGCAAAACGGAACTCGCGCGATCACTGGCGGAACTGTTGTTCGACGACGAACAGGCCATGGTCCGCATCGACATGTCGGAGTATATGGAGAAGCACTCGGTGTCGCGTCTCATCGGCGCGCCGCCCGGATACGTGGGCTACGACGAGGGCGGCCGGTTGACGGAAGCCATTCGGCGGCGGCCCTACTCGGTGGTGCTGTTCGACGAAATCGAGAAGGCGCATCCGGACGTGTTCAACGTGTTGCTTCAAATCCTGGACGACGGCCGGTTGACGGATGGACAAGGCCGGACAGTGGACTTCAAGAACACGGTCATCATCATGACGTCGAACCTCGGCAGCGAGGTGTTCGAACGGGCCAGCGGCACGTACGAGGAGAAGGTCGAAGAAGTCATGATGGCCATGCGCGCCCACTTCCGGCCGGAGTTCGTGAACCGCATCGACGACGTGGTGGTGTTCCACCCGTTGACGAAGGTCCACATCCGGCGGATTGTGGATGTGCAGGTGCGGCGATTGGCGAAACGGTTGGACGAGAAGCGGCTGACGCTTCACCTGACCGATGCCGCGCGCGACCTGTTGGCCGAACAGGGCTACGACCCCGCGTACGGGGCACGACCGCTCAAGCGCGCCATCCAGCGGATGGTGCTTGACCCCTTGGCCATGGACATCCTCGAAGGCGCGGTGCCCGAAGGCGCCATGGTCGAGATCGATGCGCGTGGCAGCGCGCTCGACATCCGGCCGGTCCAACCCGAAGCGGCGTAGAGGATGGATGCCATGGGAAGCCGGCCCGTTCCGTGGGGAACGGGCCGGTTGTCTTCCATTCATTTCAGGAATGGGGACAGTCCCGTCTCACTCGGGGACTCGCTCGCTTG
>JAAEQP010000836.1 GCA_024231375.1 bacterium
GTGCAACGGTTTGCCGAGGAACAGAGCAAGGCCTTTGAGGTCTGGGTGAAGGCGCGTGAAGCCGCCGATTTCGCCCAGTTCCGACCCAACCTCGAAACCCTCGTCGATCTGCTGCGCGAGAAGGCCGACCTGATCGGATACGATGAATCGCCCTACGACGCGCTGCTCGTCGAGTTCGAACGCGGTGTGACGGCCGAGGACCTGAAGGAGGTCTTCAGCGAGCTCGCCCGGTCCCAAGGCGACTTGGTGGCGCGGATCGCTAAGGCTCCCCGCAAGCCCGATACGGCTTGGACCGAGCAGGATTGGAGTGAGGGTGCCCAATGGGAACTGACGCTCCGCGTGTTGGAGGATATGGGATACGACTTCGACGCAGGCAGGCAAGACAAATCGGTCCATCCCTTCACCACCAACTTCGACCTGTACGACGTGCGGTTGACCACGCGTGTGAACAAGGGTGAACTGTTCTCCGCCCTGACCGGGTCCATCCACGAAGGCGGCCACGGCCTGTACGAACAGGGCTTCCTGCCCATGGACCAGCGCACCGTGCTCGCCGAAGCGCCGTCTTTGGGCATGCACGAGTCCCAATCACGCATGTGGGAGAACATGATTGGCCGAAGCCTGCCCTTCTGGCGTCACTACACGCCCGCCTTGCGCGAGTTCTTCCCCGGACAAGCGGACGACGTGCGCCCGGAACAGGTATACGAAGCAATCAATCGTGTCGAACCGTCGTTCATCCGTGTGGAAGCGGACGAATGCACCTACAACCTCCACATCATCATCCGGTTCGAAATCGAAGTGGCCGTCATGGAGGGCGACCTGGCCGTCGCCGACATCCCCGGCATGTGGAACGCCAAGGTGAAAGAATACCTGGGCCTCGACGTGCCGGACGACGCCCGCGGGTGCCTTCAGGACATCCACTGGGCCCACGGCGCCATGGGGTACTTCCCGACCTACGCCCTCGGCAACCTCTACGCCGCCCAGATCTTCGAACGCATCCTGCACGACGTACCCAATCTCTGGATTCAGATCGAGTCCGGCGATCTCTCAGGGCTTCGCGACTGGCTTCGCGAACACGTGCATCAGGTGGGCCGTCGGCAATTGGCGCCTCAACTCGTCGAGGAGCTCACCGGGGCGCCGCCGTCCGCGGCTGCGTATCTGCGCTACCTCGAATCCAAGTACGGTGAGTTGTACGGCCTGTAGAGCGACGAGTTCACGCGCCCGCGACGATATCGTTGATGATGATGCCCGCCGCGGTCAGGCCGACGATGCCCGGCACGAAGGAATTGCTCGCCTGCACCACGCGCCGACGGCCCCGGTCGAGGGGGTTCTCGCTGGGCTCCAGGTATGGAATCGGGGGACCTGGCTCGGGGAAGTACACGCACCGCACACCGGATTCGACACCCACGCGCCGCAGCCGTCGACGCACCCGTTTCGCCAAGGGGCACCCCTGGGTGTCCGCGATGTCGTCCACGGCCACGCCAAGGGGGTCCATGCGCCGGCCGGCGCCCATGCACGACACGAACCGCGCCTCGGACCCGCACAAGTGCCGGAGCAGATTGACCTTCGGGTTCAGCGAGTCGATGGCGTCGATGACGAACGGGGTGTCGCGGCCAACAACCGTCTCGATGTCCTCTGGTCCCACGAATTCCGCATGGGCCGTCACCGTAGCGTCCGGGTTGATGCCGGAGATACGTTCGAGAGCCACCTCGGCCTTGGGCCTCCCCAGTGTGTCCTTCAAGGCATACAACTGCCGGTTCAAGTTGCTCGTCTTCACCGCATCGGCATCAACCACCGTGATGTGGCCAATCCCGGCCCGAGCGATGGCTTCCGCGGCAAAGGACCCCACGCCGCCAAGGCCCATGACCGTCACGTGCGCGGCCTGTAATGCGCGTATGCCATCGTCCCCCACCAGTTCCCGCGTCCGATCAAGCCACATTCCCTCTACACCTCCAACCCGAACACGCGCGCCGCATTGCGTGTGGTGTGTTCGGCGACCTCTTCGGCTGAACATCCCAGCGTCTGGGCTGCCGCCCGCAGGTTGTACAGTATGTTGCAGGGCACGTTGGGCTTGCCGGGCGCTTCCACAGGCGGCATGTCGGGGCTGTCCGTTTCCAGCAGAAGGTGGTCCGAATAGATGGACCGCAGCACACGCGCGCGTTTCTTGCTGTTCCGGTACGACAAGGCCCCGCCCAGGGAGAAGCGCACCCCATACGGAACCAACACCTCGGCAATCTCGACGCTCCCCGAGAAGGCGTGAACGATACCCCCCGCGTCGGGCAGGCCAACACGTTTGATGCTGCGCAGAAGGTCGTCGAAGGCCCCCCGGCAATGCATCACCACCGGCAGATTCTCGGCGCGTGCCACCTCGAGCTGCATCTCAAACACCCGGCACTGGAGGTCGAATGCCGGGGTCTCGATCTTCCTATCCAGTCCAATCTCGCCGATGGCGACGGCTGTCCCTTCGCGTCCGGTCGCCGCCAGTTTGTCAGCCAAACCGAGATGGGCCTCTTCCACAAACCACGGGTGAATTCCCACGGCATGCCGCACCTGGGGATACCGTTCCGCCAGAGCCTGCGACTTAGGCCACTCCTCCGGCGTCACGGCGCACGTCACCAGCGCAACGATGCCGGCCGTGCGCGCATCGGCCAGCACATCGCCGAGCCGGTCGCACAGTTCCTCGCTCTCCAAATGACAATGGGCGTCTACGAGTTGCATGACCGCATTCTAAGCCACCGGGCGCCGACGGGTCCACGTCGGGCGTCGTATGCCCCGCCCGCTACACGGATTGCGACGGGTCGGAGGGGCGGCGACATTCGTGCCCAACGATCCTCGATTTTGGGGCCTCCCGAGTTATCCACAAGTTCTCCACAGGCCTCGCGGCGGTCCAAAGCACCCCGGGCATCGCCTGGAATGGGCCGACATGCAAACGCGAAAGTCCCGTATTCCCGAGGTGTTGCGGCTTTTGCGGGGCTTTCGAATCTCGGTCCTCACGAGACATGCCGGGACACTCCAAACGGCGCGACACCCGGTTGACGATTGGTTATCCACACGTCCGGAATATTCCCAACGCAGCACACACGCTCGATACACACCAACATCTTGAAACATTGTCCCCAAGGACCTACTCTATGGAGTATGCAAACGAGACGGAGGTTCACCATGCGTATCATTGCCGGGTCTGCACGAGGCATACGGATCGAGGCCCCCAAAGGCCGGCGCGTTCGTCCTACGCTCGACCGCGTCCGCGAAGCGCTGTTCAGCATCCTCATGCCACGCATCGAGGGTGCACGGTTCCTGGACCTGTTCGCGGGCACGGGAGCCAATGGCATCGAAGCCCTGAGCCGCGGTGCATCGTTCACTGTGTTCGTCGACAACGACCCCCAGTCCCTCGCCATCGTGGGGCAGAACCTTGAGCGGGTTCCGGCGTTACGCTCGGATGCGGAGGTCGTGAATGCCGCCCTACCCATGGCGTTGCCACGAGTTGCGCGCGGGTTCGACCCATTTGACATCGTCTTCGCCGATCCTCCGCATGCCTACGACGACTTCGACGCACTGCTGGCAGGAATTCGCGCAGTCGGCCTCCTGAACGACGACGGTTTGGTCGTGGTGGAACACGGTGCGAAAGTCGAGTTGTCAGAGGAATACGGCGGGTTCTCATGCACCCGCACCGCCATATATGGGGACTCCGCGCTGTCGTTTTTCTCTTGACGCCCCATATCGTTTCTGCTAAAGTCGCCAGAGTACAATATATGGGCATGTGCCGTTTTTGGGGGCCGACCTCTTGTGGTATGCTCGGGACGGAGGAGAAACTCGCTGTTATGCGCTGTCCATTCTGCGGTCATCTAGAAAGCAAGGTTGTCGACTCGCGTTCTTCCAAGGAAGGCGACTCGATCCGTCGCCGTCGTGAGTGCCTGAAGTGTGAGCGGCGCTACACGACCTATGAACGGATTGAGGAAGTCGCTCAGATGGTCATCAAGAAAGATGGCCGCCGCGAGCAGTTTGACCGGTGGAAGATCAAGAGCGGCATCCTGAAGGCCTGCGAGAAGCGTCCCGTCAGCCTGGACCAAGTGGAAGCCCTTATCGACGACGTCGAGCGCGGTCTCTTCAATTCCAGCGAACATGAAGTCGCCACCGAAATGATCGGCGCGGCGGTCATGGACCGGCTGAAGCGGCTCGACGAAGTGGCCTACGTCCGGTTTGCCTCGGTCTATCGCCAGTTCAAGGACCTCAACGAGTTCATGGACGAACTCAAGGGGATGCTGAGCTAGTACTGGACCTCGGCCGGTTCACCGGGCTTCGTCAGGACGCCTCGGACTTCCCCAGCATCTGCCGCATCCGCTCCATGAGATCCGCCCGCCGGTACGGCTTCTGCATGAATCCGGCCAGACCGGCGTCGATCAGATTCTGTCCTATCTCGTGCTCGCTGTACCCACTGGACATCACGACCGTCACGTCGGGGCGAATCTTGCGTAGCTCGAAGAAGGCTTCCTCGCCGTTCATATGGGGCATGGTCAGGTCTAGAAGAACGCAGTCAACCTCGGAGGCGTGCTCGCCGAACACCTCCACCGCCTCGCGGCCGTCACGCGCCTCCAGCACCGTCAACCCCATGCGCTCCAACATCCCCCTGGCCACGGCCCGCACCGACCGCTCGTCGTCCACCAGAAGCACGGTCCCGGTGAGGGCCCCGCTGGAGACGGGCGGTTCGGGGGGCAATTCAGGAAGAGACGCTCCCGCCGAGGCGGCCACGGGCAGAAGCACCGCAAACGTGGTGCCTTGTCCGGGGACGCTCTCGATACTGACGGTGCCGCCGTGCGCCCGTACGATGCCCAGCACGGCGGACAATCCCAGCCCCCGACCCATGGACTTTGTCGTGAAGAAGGGGTCGAACAGCTTGGCCCGCGTCTCCGTGTCCATGCCGCATCCCGTGTCCGAAACCTCCAGATACGTGTACCGACCCTCGGGTAGTTCCTGGTCCAGAAGACTCTCTTTGAGACAGTCCGGTCCGCATTCCCTTGCGCCGGTGCGGATGGTGATGACACCTGACTTGCCTTCCAGCGCTTCCGATGCGTTGGTGATAAGGTTCATGGTGATCTGGTTGAGTTGTGTCGCGTCGCCCTCGACGGGCGGAAGCCCTTGCGCGAACTCGTAGCGGAGTTCGGCCTTCTTCGACACGGTGACCTCAAGCATCTTCGTCATCCGCGCCACCAGCCGAGACAGATCCAGCGTCTCCACCACGAATCGCCCCCGGCCGGAGTATGCCAGCAACTGTCGGCACAAGTCGGCGGCCCGTGCGGCAGTCTCCGCGATGGCGGACAGGTTCTCCCCTATCGCGGAATTCTTGGGCGTCTCGGCCAAGGCGCAATCGGCGTTCCCCATGACCGCCATCAGCATGTTGTTGAAGTCATGGGCGATGCCGCCGGCCAGCACGCCGAGGCTCTCGAGTTTCTGGGTGTGCAGCACCTGCGCTTCAAGCCGTTTGCGTTCGGCTTCCGCCTCTTCGCGTTCGGTGATGTCGCGGAAATCCCAGACCCGCCCCACCTCCTTGCCTTCCCGAATCAGAGGGCAAGAGAGACGTTCAAAGACCCGGCCATCGCGCAAGCGGATTTCGTCCTGACTCTCCTCGGATGTCTGGTAGATCGCACGGATGCGGTCCCGGAACCCCTGAGGATCCTCCACCCTGTCCAGCACGGCTTGTACGTACTCGCGGTCGTCTCGCCGCTCAAGGATCTCCTTGGGGATTCCCCACATCTCCACAAACTGCCGGTTCATGTGGGAAACGGCGCCCGCCTCCTTGTCCACCACCAAGACGCCGTCGGCTGTAGCGTTAAAGATGGCCCGAAGCAGTTCCTCGCTGTCGCGTAGCGCCTCCTCCGCCCGCTTTCGCTCCGTGATGTCCATGGCGATGGCGCAGGCCTGCTCCGCTACACCGTCCGACCGCTTCACGATTGGGAAGCTGGTCGTCAGAAGGAACACGGGGTCCCCGCCCACTTGGCGCGTTGCTTCTTGTGTAAGCACCCGTCCATCGCTCAGCACCTCGTCCAACTCGTCTGACAGCACGCCGGGGGACGGCGGCGATGAGGAGCCCGTGTCAAGCGCGGCACTCGAGGCCAGGACCTCGCGGCTTCGATTCGTGATGCAGATCAGAAGCGGGGCGTAGTCAAGAATCCCCTTAAGCTGCCACGCCATGCTCTTCACCGGACCCGCGAAGTGCTTGCTCAGCAGGTATGTGGCGCACAGGGAAGCCAGCAACAGAGCGGCGACCAGGAGCCCCATCTGTTCACGCGTCTTCGCGACGGCACGCATGAACTGCTCCGTAGAGATACCGACAAACAGCACGCCCGTCACCGCATTGTCGTACCCGGAGTGATAGGGCATGGCGACTTCCCGGATGTGTAGGTCTTCGACTTCCAAGTCGCGCAGGTGGCTTTCCCCGGATTCGAACACGGTCCGGGCGATGTCCAGTTCCTCTCCCTCCAGGGCCGTGTCGTTTCGCTCGGGGTCGCTGTGCGCCAGTACGTGCCGTGCGTCGTCCGCGATCATCAGGTACACGATCCGCGGCTGCGATTCCGTGATCTGTTCGATAAGAAGACGCGCGTGGTACTTCCCGGAGAAGCTTACGCGGTTGATGGCATCGGCGAGGATGAGGGTGATCGTCTGTTGCAGCCGTTCCTCGTTGTTCCGGGCAATGCGTTGGTAGAACGACGCCCCCACGATTGTCACCGTCAGCATGAGCGCCAGCACGATCATGCTGAACCCGAACGTCAGGTTCCGGTCGATATGCACCAACGCCGGAATCTCTTCTCTGCGTCCTTCCGAGTCGTCCGCTCGCGCCATGGGTTACTGCTCCTCCTTGCCGACGACCCGCAGCTTCCCCTCCCAGTACGGCTCTGCACTGTGCCACGGCTTCTTGAGCCGCTTCGGCATGGGTTGAAGCCACCCCCCGTATTGATCGACCGTCTCGCGCGTGATGGGGAAGGTGGGCAAGAGAATGTGGCGAGGCACCTTTTCGCCGTTGAGCAACCGGTAGGCAGCCTTCAACGTTTCCGCCCCCAGAGCGCCGCAGAACTGGGCCGAATCGATCCGAGTGATTCCGCCTTCCCGGATGATGGCCACCGAGTCCGGATCGCCGTCAATCGTCGCTACGAACAGCTCGTCTCTTCCTGCATCCGTCAACGCCTTGACGACAGCGAGCCCTCCACCGTCGTTCACCGTGAACACCACGTCCACCGAGCCCTTCTCCGAGAAATCCTTCAGAATCCGGACGCCGGCGCGGCGACCGCTCTCCGGTTCCACGGCGCTGTAGGTGCCCACGATGGCATAGGGTTGCTTGTAGGCCCCCAAGGCATCCAGAAATCCGTTGACGCGCTCTACCGTTGACGACACGTGAGGGTATTCCACAAGGATGACGCGGAGTTTCCGATCATCGGGGAACGCCGCCGCCACATACTCGCCATTGAGATACCCGGCTTGGTAGTTGTCGGACGTCAGATAGCATGCCAAGGCGCCGCCGCTGATGTACTGGTCGTAGGCCACGACCGGTATGCCTGCCTTGTTCGCTTCCTTCAGCGGTTTGGCCAGCGCCGCGTTGTCGGTGGGTTGCACTATGATCAGATCCACGTTGCGCTTGATCAGTTCGCGCATCTGCGCGATCTGCCGCTCCATTCCCTTCACGTCGTCCCCGGCAACGTAGGGAATCAGCCTGACCTCTGGGGCGTCGGCCTCAGGCGCGGCCTTGTTGATCCGCCGCGCCTCCTGCTCAAGTCCCTTCCGCATGGCGACCTGTCCGGGAATGTTCATGGACCAGTACAAGACACCAATCTCATGGACCTTCTCCGCGCCTCCGTAGGCAGAGCGGACCGGCACTATCGTGGCTACGGCGCAGACGAGCAGACAGAGAAGACAGGACGGAGATCGCATGACGGTCACCTCCGGGTTGCCCATTGCCGAGGGAGCAGCGTTGTATGCAGGCTTTTCCGGGCGGGACCCGGACGTTGGCTGCAGCCTCAGCGACACGTAGAGGAGCAATCCCCATTCCGATCCGAGCATGGACAGTGTGTCGCCTGCCTTCAGTATAGCATGCGGCGCGAATACCTTGAGCGACCCCAAGCAAGACCGGGCGGGGCCGAAGCCCCGCCCAGCGTTGACGTCGCCCGCAAGGGGCGCCCTACTTCTCCTTCAGTGGCGTCAGCTCGACGCGCCTGTTCTGGTATTTGTTCTCCGGGATGTCGTTTGGCTTGATCGGCTTCAACTCGCCGAATCCCCGCGTCACCAGCCGGTCGGCCTTGATGCCGCGTTTGATGAGGTCTTCTTTCACGGCCTTGGACCGGTTCTCCGATAGCTTCTGGTTGTAGGCTTCGGAAGCGTCCGAGTCGGTGTGCCCGTCGATGGAGACCGCCACCTTCGGGTTCTTCTTCAGCACACGGGCCACTTCCTTCAAGATCGGTACGAACTCGGGCTTGATGTCGTACTTGTCGGTGTCGAAATTGAGGTTCTTCAACACCCAGCACCCGCGCGAGTCGACTTTGGCGCCCTTCGGCGTGTTCGGGCATTCGTCCTCGTCGTCGTACACGCCGTCCTTGTCGCTGTCTTTGCGGACGGGCTTGGGCTTGGGCACGGGACCCGGATCGAAGAAGATCTCGCGCACCATGGCTTCCATACCGGCCGGGGTGCTGATCTGATCGGCGGTCCAGCTCTGGCCACACCCGGTCACCGTGGACATTTCCTCAAGCAGCTTCTGGCCCTTCTCGCACTTCCCCATCCACACGGTATAGATGCACACTTTGCCGTCATACGCTTCCTTCAGCGCCTCGCACATGGCCAGCACGGGTTTGCACTTGGCGCGTCCGTCGGAGAACACGATGATGGCCGTCTCCTCGGACATGCCGGCCACCTCGCTCTTCGCCACACCAACCGCCCGCGCCAACGGCGTCAAACCACCAAGGTGGCGCAACCCCGCCGCCGCATCGCCCAGCGTCTGTTTGCACAGCGGCTTCAGGGGAACACGCTGCCACGCGGCCGATCCGCGCATGCCGCCGAACGACGACATGCCGGCGTCGTATGCGCCGGATGGCATAGCCTGCACGAACGCCTGCACCAGTGACTTCTCCTGGTCGAACATGTACATGGACCCGGATACGTCCGCCAGGATGTAGACTTGGTCGGGCGTCAGGATATCCCCGGGCTTGGGTTGGACTTCGCTCATGGTCATGGTCACGGGTGCCGGCACGGTGACACATCCTGCCACCCCCAGGAACGCCGCCACCGTAAACAGCGCCCTCGCACATTTCGATTTCCGCATTTCACCCTCCTACGCAGTCGAGCTGCATTAGGTTCACCCAAAGGACAGGGCAACACACACGGTTTCACACAACGCACCCACTCCCTTTCCCCTACGTCATTAGGAACGCGAAGGTTGCGAGGAGTATTTCGGGATTTTCGCAGTAGCAGAGAGGGGGCGGGCGAAGAGACTGAACGCGAAGAGAGGCGCGACCAAGCCGCGCCTCTCAAGTCCACAGGATATGGGGTGTCAGTTTAGGCGAGTTTCCACGGCTTGCGGTACTCGTAGTGGAGCAGCTTGTTGGCCGCCTTGTTGTTTGTGATGACTTCTTTGTCCGGGTCCCAGTCGATGCGGGTCCCCGTCGTCAGCGCGATGTTCGCCA
>JAAEQP010000837.1 GCA_024231375.1 bacterium
CGGGATGAATTGGGGGAAGTGGGAGCAATGGGTGTCGGGCAGGGACCGCATCCTCTCATGGTTGCATAAGGCCAAAGACCAAGGTCTAATTCGCCACATTTGCGCGTCATTCCATGGTCCGGTCGACGATTTGAAGAAATTAGCGGAAACCGATGAATTCTCGTCGTTCACGGTGCAGTACAACCTACTTGACCGCGCACTGGAACCGGTGTTCCCGGAACTGTCGAAGCGCGACATCGGCATTGTGGTGATGGGCCCCATCGGCGGCGGCCGGTTGGCGGTGCCGTCCGAAGCCTTCGCCACCATGGTGCCCGGCGCGGGTTCCGTGGCGGAAACGGCGCTCCGATTCGTGCTGGCCAACCCGCATGTCACATCGGCCATCTCCGGCATGTCGACCGTGGAGCAGGTGGAAGAGAACTGCGCGATCGGCGAGCGGGACGAAGCCCTTTCCGAGGCCGAGGGTGCGCGGGTCGCCGACACCTTGGCGCAACTCGAAGGTCTCGCCGACCTGTATTGCACCGGGTGCAACTACTGCATGCCCTGCGCATCCGGCGTGGACATCCCCGCCACCTTCGCGGCAGTGAATGCGGCCCGTGTGTACGGGTTGGACGAACACGCCCAGTGGCGGCATGACCACTTGGTGGGCAAACCGGCGTACTGCGTGGCCTGCGGCGTGTGCGAACCGAAATGTCCTCAGAATATCCCGATACGCGCCCAGATTCGCGAGGCCATCGAGCGGTTCGACCCGGCTTGGGGCCAGATGGCCGTCTCGTTTACCCCGTTGTCGCGGGTCGACGGCGCCATTGAATGCGTTGCCGCGTTCCACAACCTGAGCGACCAGGGCAACCAAGCCCGCGTTCGGTTCGAGGGAGAGCCCGGTATCGACATCGAACCGGCCGAATTCGACGTCGACATCGCGGAACCGTTCAAGCAACGCGAGGAAGAAGTGACCCTGACGCCCGGCCCGCAACTCGACCTGTTGTCGCTTTCGGCGACAGTCAAGGACGCCGCAGGAACCCGCACCGAGGCCCTCCGGTATCGGCTCGGCGAATGCCATGCTGTGGCGTCCATGGACGACCTGAACGACCGACGGGATATGTTGACACCCATCCGCATCAACAGGCAGGAGCAGGTCCTTGCCGGGGCGGGCTTCGTTGATAACCCCACGCTCATGACTGGGTGGATGGGCTACACGCCAGACGCCTTCCTGATGCTGGCGCATATGACGCCGGCGTGCGTGGATGCCATAGACTGGTCGCTTCTGTTGCTGACCGACCTGCGCCAGCGGACGGGTCCCACCGCGCCGGACGTCAACCACGACACCTTTATCATGCGTGTGGCTCCCGCCGCGGATGGCGCGAGCCAGACCACCGCCCCGCAGGGACGGTTGGATGCCGGTGCCGTGGACGTCCAGCGCGCGCCGTGCGGCGACCTGGAGGAACTCCGCATCACCATCCCATGGGCGGCGTTTCGGGACAGCGACCCGGACACCGACCCCGGCCAGGCCATCGGTTTCGATGTGGTGATGATGTGGATTGGTGAAGGCACCGTACCCATCATGCGGGCCACGTGGTCCGGAAACTCACCGGCCCCACACGAGGCGCGACTCGGCACGTTGTTCTTCGCTTGAGTCGTCTTTGACAGGTCCGTCCATTGCCCCTACCATAGGGACGTTTGCAGGCGACAAACGTGAGAACCCAACCATGAGGAGCTTGGCAGAGCTATGCTACCGGTCAACGCACGTGGCGTGTACATCAAGAAAGAGGCTGCGGAGGACGCGCGGTCCATGGCGCGCATCGAACGAATGCTGCCCTTTGTGGAGTGCGCGGACGATCCGGTGGTGATCGACGACGCCGAGTTCGCGCGGCTCATCATGGACGAACGCCTCTATGCCATGCCTCGGCACGGGCGGGAAGCGGAATCGGTGGAACCGATCGTCATCTTCAACCAGTTTCTCTACCACCACACGCCCGAAGAGCGCGCGGCGCGGGAGAAGCAGCACCCCGATTTGTTTCACCCCACAAGCACGCTGGATCCTTACAGCGGCTACGGCGGGTTCGATTGGCGAAAGAGCGGCGACGCGGAATACCGCTGCTCCACGGGTCTCATCTGCCAGCCGGCCTACGCCATCCATTCGTTCTGGGGATGCCATTTCCGGTGCGTCTACTGCAACCTTGGCCACGTGGCCAATGTGTACGTGAATCTTGAGGACTGGGTCGATCACATTCGCGAGGGATTGGCGAACCTTGAGAACTCACCGAACCAGACCTTGTTCCAATGGGACAACGGCACGGACATCGTGTGCTGGGAACCCGAGTACGGCGGCACGAAACTGCTGGTGGAACTGTTTGCGGAGCAACCGGACAAGCATCTGGAGTTGTACGTCGGCAAGAGCGACAACGTCGACTTCATGTTGGACTACAACCACGGCGGACACACGGTCTGCTGCTGGAGTTTGTCCATGGACGCCCAGTGCCGCGCACTCGAACCGCGCACGGCGTCCATGGAAGCGCGTATCGAGTCGGCGCGGAAATGCCAGGACGCGGGCTACGGCGTGCGCATCCGGCTGAGTCCCATGACGCCCGTAGTGGGGTGGGAAGACGAGATCCGCAAGATGCTTCAGTCGATGTTCGCGAAGGTCAGCCCGGATGTTATGACCATTGAGCCGCTTCGGTTCATGACCTACGAGGAACTGTGCACTCAACTCC
The DNA here is from genome assembly GCA_024231375.1 of bacterium. The sequence continues at coordinate 2,709 of JAAEQP010000837.1, forward strand.
CCGAGGATGTGCTCGACCCCGAATACCTCAACGCCATACGGGATCTCCCCGACGATGCCGACGATTGGCAGAAACGGGAGTTCCCCGACGAGCTGCGACTGCGGATGTACCGAGTCGTCATCGAAGAGACCAAGTGCCTCTCGCCGGGAACGCCCGTGGCCCTGTGCCGCGAGAAACGGCGTATCTGGGACCAACTCGCCGGCGATTTCGGGCCCATGGGCCAAGATCCCGACAACTACGTCTGCAACTGTGGTCCGGTTTCAGCGGGCAAAGACCCAAGGCTGGCCAAAGCCACGCGGTAAGCGCGGAGCAGCTTGGGCGCGCAACAAGCGGGAGCGAACGTCCCTTGTCCGTCATTCTGAGCGTAGCGAAGAATCTGGTTTCCCCGGTGACTGTTCTGGAGAGCGAGATGCTTCGCTGACGCTCAGCATGACGGATTGGGATGTCCCGAAACCGTCCCATTCCACGTGTGCCACCTTCAAGCGAAGCTTGTGGGTGTCCGGGTTCGCCCCCCCCCAAGACGGAGCAGGCACACCCCCGCGCACAACACCACCCCATCATGTCATCCCTGTAAATGTTAGGTAATTCGAGGACAGAATATCTCCATGGGTATCGAACACAGGGAGGACATCTGTCCATGCGCGGACTTGGGGAGACAGTGGTACGGATACACAAAGCGCCCCCGGCAACCGAAGCTGCCGGGGGCGCGTGTCATCTAGCGTGGATAGAGGCTACTCTTCTTCGTCGGCAGCGGGCTCCTCGCCCTCGGTCTCGCTGTCCGCCCCCGTCGTTTCGGCCTCTTCGGCGGCCTCGGCGATATCGTCCTGCCGGTCTTCGGCGACGGCCCGCGCAAAGGCGCTGACCGAGGCGCCGTCAGTCGGCGACATGACACGCACGCCCTGGGTGTTCCGCCCGATGGTGCGCACGTCTTTCACGCCCATGCGGATGACGATGCCGTCCGTGCTGACGACCACGATCTCGTCTTCGTCCGTTACCGTCAACATCCCGATAACTTTGCCGTTGCGCGCGGTGGTCTTGATGTTGATGATACCTCGACCGCCGCGGTGCTGCAGACGGTACTCGCCGACCTTGGTGCGTTTGCCGTATCCGTTCTCGGTGACGCTCATGACGGTCATGTCGTCTGCTGCGATGGACGTGCCGATGACGCGGTCGTCTTTGTCGAGCCGGATGCCGATCACGCCGCGCGCGGTGCGTCCCATGGTGCGCACGTCCTTCTCCGGGAACCGAATGGCCATGCCCACATACGTGGCGATGAGGATGTTGTCCTCGCCAGACGTGATCTGGATATCAATCAGTTCGTCGTCTTTCGCCAGATCGATGGCGATGATGCCCGTGGCCCTCGGATTGCTGAACGCCTTGAGGGCGGTCTTCTTCACGATACCCTTCCGTGTGACCATGAAGATGTTCTTGCCTTCTTCGGCAAGGTCGCGGACGGGAAGACACGCCGTGACCAACTCGCCGCCGGAGAGATCGAGCACGTTGACGATGGCGCGTCCGCGGGCGGTACGCGACCCCTTGGGCAACTCGTGCACCTTGCGCCAGTAGACGCGGCCCTTGTTGGTGAAGAACAGCATGTACTGATGGGCCGTGGCGACGAAGAGGTCGTTGACGAAATCTTCCTCTTTGGTATCCATGCCCGTGACGCCGCGTCCGCCCCGGCGCTGCCGCCGGTACGACGTGACCGGAACGCGCTTGATGTAGCCCTGGTTTGACACGGTGACAACCATGTTCTCGTCGGCGATAAGGTCTTCGACGCAGAACTCCGTGCGTTCGCCGAGAATCTCGGTGCGCCGCTCGTCGCCGTACTGCTTCTTCACGGCGAGAATCTCTTTGCGCACCTCGGCCAGAATGGTCTTCTCGCTGGACAGGATGGCGCGGAGACGTTCGATTTCCTTGAGGAGTTCGGCGTATTCCGCCTCCAGAGCCTCCCGCTCGAGACCGGTGAGACGGCGGAGGCGCATGGCCAGGATGGCGTTGGCTTGAACCTCGGAGAACTTGAACCGTTTGATGAGCCGTTCGCGCGCCTCGTCCGCGTTGGCGGACGACCGGATGATCTCGATGACCTCGTCGATGTGGTCGATGGCCTTCAGCAGCCCTTCAAGGATGTGGGCGCGGGCTTCGGCCTGGGCCAGGTCATATTCGGTGCGCCTGCGAATGATCTCGGCGCGGTGCTCGATGTAGTAATGGATCACTTCGTCGAGCGCCAGGACCCTCGGCACGTTCTTCACCAGCGCCAGCATGAGGATGCTGAAGGTATCCTGCAACTGCGTGTGTTTGTACAGTTGGTTCAGGATGACCTGGGGTTCGTCGCCCTTGCGGACTTCGATGACGATCCGCATGCCGTCACGGTCGGATTCGTCGCGCAGGTCGGTAATGCCTTCGACCTGCTTGGCGCGCACGAGTGCGGCAATGTTCTCGATGAGACGGGACTTGTTCACCTGGTACGGGATTTCGGTGATGATAATTTTGTCGCGACCGCTGCCCTTGTCGTGTTCGATGGCACTGCGCGCACGCACCTGGATGCGGCCGCGGCCCGTGCGGTAGGCCTCGGCGATCCCCTCCGCGCCGTAGATAATGCCGCCCGTTGGGAAGTCGGGGGCCTGGACGAATCGCATGAGATCGTCGGCGTTGGCCTCGGGGTTGTCAATCTTGTGGACGACCGCGTCGCACACCTCGGTCAGGTTGTGGGGCGGGCAACTCGTGGCCATGCCCACCGCGATCCCGTAGGAACCGTTCACCAACAGGTTCGGAATGGCCGACGGCAGCACGGTCGGTTCCTGCAATCGTCCGTCGTAGTTCTCCGCCGTGTCGACGGTCTGCTTCTCGATGTCGCCCAGCATCTGCGACGCGATAGACGCCATCCGGGCCTCGGTGTACCGCATGGCCGCCGGGCTGTCGCCGTCGACGGACCCGAAGTTGCCCTGGCCGTTGACCAGGGGATAGCGCATGCTCCATTCCTGGGCCATACGCACCATGGCGTCGTAAATCGCGGAATCGCCGTGGGGATGGTACTTACCCATGGTGTCACCGACCACGGCCGCGGACTTGCGGAATCCGCGGTTATACACCAATCCGAGTTCGTGCATGGTGTAGAGGATGCGGCGGTGAACCGGTTTGAGCCCGTCGCGCACATCCGGGAGCGCACGGCTGACGATGACGCTCATGGAGTAGTCCAGGAACGACGTCTTCATCTCTTGTTCTAACGGGATTGGAATGACCCGTTCTCGCGGTGTGTCCATACGTCTATTGACCTCGGTTCATCGTGGTGTCGGCGGAAGTCCGCCGAGGTTTCCCCCGTCGCCGGATAGGGATCAAGTAGCCGGAGCGTGAATCAGCCGGCTGGCCGACTCTCGGCAAACAGTGCCGCCGTACGCAACGCGAATTCCGAAAGGTGCATGGCGGAACGGCCAATACGCGCCAACCGGTCGCAACGCACGAACGCGCGCACCCGGAAGGGCAGTCCGCCCGGACCCGCGAAGACCAACAGGAACGGTCTGCACAGCATTTCCGGCATCATCCACTTGGTTCCCGATTCCACAGCGTCGGTCATCAACTCGCTCCTTCTTCAACCGGCATCGCAAGACGGCCCGCACGCGCGATGTGCGCGACCACGGGTCAGACGTCAAGATTGCGGACGTCCAGCGCGTGTTTCTGGATGAATTCCTTGCGCGGCTCAACCATCTCGCCCATCAGGGTGACCAGCATATCGTCCGCGGCGGCCTCGTCTTCGGTGGTCACCTGCAGCACGGTCCGGTTCTCCGGGTCCATGGTCGTCACGCGAAGTTGCTCGGGGTTCATTTCACCCAAGCCCTTGTATCGCTGGATCTGAATGCCTTTCGCGCCCTGGCTGAGCAGATGCGCACGAAGATCGATCAGGTCTTCGGTTTCGTACAAGGTGGCGCCGCCATCGTCGAGGACCTTGTAGGGTGGCTTGCCTACGGCGGCAAGAGATTCGCCATGGCCCATCAGCACGGAGAATTCATGGCTCTTGAACAGGGCGAGATCGATCTGGCCCGGCTCCAAGGGTGGCCGTTTGTGACCGTTGCCGTTGCCGTTGCCGTTCCCATTCCCGTTGCCGTCTCCGTTTCCGTCGAGCAGTTCGGTCTGGACGAGGGAGGAATCGATGAGATCGGCGTCGCCGAACAGGGTGCGCCGTTCCGAGGTCGTCAGCGTAGACGGATCGCGTTGTTTGCCTTCGGGGAGCGCCAGGCAATGCTTCAACACGTCCCTCGGAACGCCGAACACGCGTGTCATGCGGCCAAACAGGCGTTCGCGCTCTTCCGCGGCCTGCACGCCCAGCAGGAGCGTCTTCACGTCGAGGGTCTTGTCCGTCTTGCCGCCGTTGGTGCTGGTGACGTTGCTGTTCTGGAGGACCAACTCGAAAATGTAGCGGTCCTTCTCCAATTCCGTGCGCAGATACCGTGACTTCTTGCCTTTGCGCACCTGATACAGGGGCGGCTGGGCGATGTACAGGTGACCCTGCTGGATAAGGTCGGGCATCTGCCGGAAGAAGAAGGTCAACAGCAACGTGCGGATGTGCGCACCATCCACGTCGGCGTCCGTCATGATGATGACTTTGTGGTAGCGCAAGTTCTCGATCTTGAAGTCGTCTTTGCCGAAACCCACGCCCAGGGCCGTGATGATGTTGCGAATTTCGTTGTTGTTCAACATCTTGTCGACGCGGGCCTTCTCGACGTTGAGGATCTTGCCGCGCAAGGGAAGGATGGCCTGCCACCGCCGGTCGCGGCCTTGCTTGGCCGATCCGCCCGCGCTGTCACCCTCAACGATGTACAACTCGCACAAGGCGGGATCTTTCGCGGAACAGTCCGCCAGCTTGCCGGGCAGGCTGAAACTGTCGAGGGCGCCTTTCCTGCGGGTGAGATCGCGGGCCTTGCGTGCAGCTTCGCGCGCCCGGGCGGCCTCGGTGCATTTCTGCACCAGCCGGTTGGCGAGGGTCGGGTTCTCCTCCAGGAAGGTGCATAGCCCTTCGTAGACCATCGAATTGACGATACCCAGGACTTCGCTGTTGCCCAGCTTCATCTTGGTCTGGCCTTCGAACTGAGGATCGGGAATGCGCACGCTGACGACGCCGGTCAATCCTTCGCGGCTGTCGTCGCCGCTGATGCTGTATTCCTTCTTGGACTTGCGCGTCGAGTTGCGCCGGACATATTCGTTGAGGGCTTTGGTCAGTGCCGTCTTGAATCCGCTGAGGTGGGTGCCGCCCTCATGGGTGTTGATGTTGTTGGCGAAGCAGAGGATGTTCTCCGCGTAGGCGGACGTGTACTGCAGCGCCACTTCGCACTGAACCTTGTCCTTCTCAGCCTCCATGTAGATCGGTTTGCGATGGAGGCTGTCCCTCTTCCGGTTGAGGTAGGTGACGAACTCCGAGATGCCACCCTTGTACTGCATGGTGACCGCTTCGTCATCGTTCCGCTCGTCCTCAAACACGATCCGCACGTTGCGGTTCAGGAAGGCAAGCTCGCGCAGGCGACCCAGCAGCGTCTCGCCGCTAAACACCATCTCCTCGAAGATCTCCGGATCCGGCTTGAACGTGATCTTGGTGCCGGTCTTGCGGGTCTTGCCCCGGACCTCAAGCGGCCCGTCGGGTTTGCCCTGCTTGAACGACATGAAGTGGACTTTTTCGTTTTGCTTGACCTCCACTTCGCACCATTGGGACAGGGCATTGACGCAGGAGACGCCGACGCCGTGCAGACCACCTGAAACTTTGTACGCCGACGCGTCGAATTTTCCGCCGGCATGGAGCATGCACATGACGATTTCGAGGGCGGATTTCCGTTTGAATTTCGGGTGTTTGCCGACCGGAATACCGCGCCCGTCGTCTTCGACGGATACGCTGTTGTCGATGTGGACGGTGACTTTTATCCGGCTGCAGAAGCCGCCGAGGGCCTCGTCGATGCTGTTGTCAACGACCTCGTAGACCAGGTGATGAAGGCCTCGCGTGGAGGTGTCGCCGATGTACATGGCGGGTCGTTTTCGGACCGCGGCCAATCCTTCCAGGACCTGGATTGAACTTGCATCGTAAGTCTTTTCGGCCATTCACCTTACCTCGGATTAGGTCCATGTCGTCCCAAAGGGCCATTTTAACCCACTGCATTATAGCAAAAGCTAGGGGTGATTACAACGCGAAAACCCAACATTTTGAGTTTCCTAGATGGACCTTACACGTTATGTTGTGAGTGGGGGTCCGGAGGGGGGGGCATTTCGTCGTCCGCTAGTACCACGAAAACGTCCGACACGAGTTCGTGCCCCACAAGGCGGTTTATGCGTCCGATAATGTCCCATTTCCGGTAGGCAAATTTGTGCATCCAGACCGCGCTGTCGGCCTCGATGTGGAGGGTGGCGTCCTTCACGGTACGGGGGCGTCCGTGGGTGCAAAGGTGCTTGCCGGCGATGTCGGGCCAGTTCTCCCAAATCCGGGCCTGGTTGAACTTCTTGGCCAGTTCCGAATCCTTGCGCAGATCGGACAGAATGTCGCCAATTGCCTTGGGTTCGTCTTGATTCTTGCGTTTTCGCTTCACGAGGGCCTTTCTGGTTATAAAATATTCACTGTCAACAAGTTATGCGCGATCGTCACTGTCGGACCAACTTTCCGCCAGCCATCATGTAGTACGTGCAGTCTCCGCCGAACAGGGTGTCCTTGCTCGTAAGGTCGGTGGTGGTCATGAGGCACTGCGCGCCGCAGTGGACCGCCTGGAACAAGCGCCGCGAACGGTTGGTGTCCAACTCGGACAACACGTCGTCCAGCATCAGCACCGGATACTCACCGGTCCGCTCGCGCACGTACTCCAGTTCCGCCAGCTTCAACGCAAGGGCGGCGGTACGTTGCTGCCCCTGCGACGCGAACTGGCGCGCGCCTTCGTCGCCGATACGGAATTGCAGGTCGTCGCGGTGGGGACCGCGCGTGGTAATGGCCTGCCGAATGTCAGAGGCGCGCGCGGCCTTCAGGGCGTCGAGAAGCGGCGTACCGTCCCGCACGTCGGGACGGTAGCCGAGGGTCATGGACTCGTCCTGGGCAATCTGGGCGTAGGCCTCGCCGCACGGTTCGGACAGGCTATCCACGAAAGCGGCCCGTTCGGCCATCAGCGCTTCGCCATGCTGAGCGAGTTGCTCGTCCCACACATCAAGCAGGTCTTCGTCGGGTTTGGACCCGCGCAGGAGTTCGTTGCGCTGTTTCACGATCTGCCGGTACTGCTGGAGCGCATGGAGATAGGGCGGATGAATCTGGGACAGCTCCATGTCCAGAAACTTGCGACGTAGCGACGCGGATCCCCGGACAAGGCCCACGTCTTCGGGCGAAAAGAAGACCACGTTCATCTTGCCGAGAATGTCGCTGACGCGGGTCTGGGCCACGTTGTTGATGCGGAAGCGTTTGACGCCGTGCCACCAATGCGCTTCAAGCTCGATTTCGCGGTCGGGGCGCTGCACGACGGCCCGGAGATGGAATTCGCGCTGCTCGTGCCGGACCAGTTCGATCTCTTGCGCCGTGCGGTGGCTCTTGGATGTGGCCAGATACAGCACCGCTTCGAGCAGCGAGGTCTTGCCCTGGGCATTGTGGCCCCGGATGACGTTGATCCCGGGGCTGGGCTTGAAATGCATGTCCACGAGGCTGCGGAAGCCGTCGCAGTGAAGCTCGGTCAGGTGCATGAATGAATCCTGGTTGCCACCGTCTACGAAGATAACGCGGCATTGTACCATCCAGCGGGATGCGCGTGAAATGGGGGTGGATTCGCTCGGATTCCAATACTGAGTGCCCAGTAAGGAGACCGCACCTCGGCGGGCCTATTCTGTGGATTCCTGAGCGAGAATGGCTTTCAGACTGGACAGAAGATCGGGCAAGTCTTGCTGAACGGCCTCAACCATGTGCTGAAGCGGGGTGATATCCGCTTCACGCGACATACTGCACCAGGGCGTGGCGCACGACCTCGTCACGGAAATGGTGGCTGAGATCGCGCGGCGTCCGCATGTCGGCCTTGCGTCCGAGGATTCCAGACAACTCCCGCTCCATTCGCACCACGTCGAACAAGGAGGGGACTTCAAGACCCCTCACCCCACCCCTCTCCCGTCGGGAGAGGGCGGAAGACGGAGCTCTTGATGAAGCCTCAGTCTCTCACGCGTGGGGCGCAATAGCGACAGTACCGTTGGTTGGCTGGTCACGCCATCTCGTAAGAAAGGTCGAGCACCGGTATCCATGCGCCGAGACACCACAGGTACAAGGTGTCGCGATTCTCCGCGCAGACGGGGCCGACGAGGTGTCCCGATTTGACGCGGGCGATGAACAACCAGTTCCAGCGCACATCCACGTAGACGCTGGGCATGGATTGGCCCTGTTTCAGTTGGGGCACCCTGAGCTTCAGCCACGCTTGCTGGATGGGTGACACGTCGGAGCGTGCCGCGTCCATGTAGAGGGTGTCCTTGTCGGCGAGAATGTGGTAGTCCTTGAGCGACGCGATGGCGGCGAAGGGGAGCCGGATGTAGCCGACGAACAGCGGGAGACAGACGAGGGCGGCTGCGATGAGGAGTTTCCGGCGGCGTCGTGGCGCCTTGGTGTTGGGCTGTGGGCGCTCTGTGTTCGGTTCGTCGGTCACGAGTCTGCCTCCTCGCACAGATAGTATAGCATGTATCGGAGTGAACGCCGTAGCGTTCGGATGTCGAACCCCGCCGGGTTCCGTTCAGAGGGGACGATGTACCCCGGGTAGCCGCGTGCCTGGGAAGGCACGTCGGCAACCCGGGGCTCTGATTGTCGAACCCTACGGGTTCTTGTCGGGCGGACCGAGGGTGCGAGAACGATGAATGGTGCGTATGCCCGCGCGGCCAAGGGCCGTCCTCGACGCAGGTTTCGCGGTGTGCGGGCGCATGGGTCGCATGAACGTCGCGGCGTCTGGGCGTCGAACCCTGCGGGGTTCTTGTCGGGCAGCTCGAGGGGCGAGGGGAGATGGTGTGGGGCTACCCGTAGAAGTCCATCGCCGACTGAGTACGATTGTCTTGGGGTGATTCCTGCGGCCGCTGACAATGGGAGCATCTGTCGGCCCGTCACGCCATCTCGTGGTTGTAGTCGTGCATACGTATCCACGCTCCGAGGCACCATACGTACAGGCTGTCTCGACCCTCCGCGGCCATCGGACCCACATGGAGTCCGGAGTGAACTCGGGCGACAAACACCCGGTTCCAGCGCACGCTGACATTGATGCTGGGCGCAGCCGTCCCCGCGCCCAGACACGGAATCCTCGCTTTCAGCCAGAGTCGTTGGATTGGCGACACATCCGTGGTCCCGTACCAGACAGGCTTGCCCGCAATGAGGGGGTGGTCGGCCAATCCCCCAATGGC
>JAAEQP010000838.1 GCA_024231375.1 bacterium
AGGAGGAGAGGCTCATATCTGATGAGGCCTACGAGAAGATCACGTGGAGAAACGCGAACGCGTTGCTTGGGCTGGGTCTTGAGTAGGGGGAAATGTTTCGTGGCTGCCGTCGCCCTAGTGTTTGCCTCGGCCGCGTTTGCGGCCGCTGACGAAGCGCCGGCAGGGACAGCGGTGGTCAAGGACGGCGTGCTCGATATTCGGGTCGGGGACTATCGTGTCACGTTTGTCGACAGCGTGGCGTGGACCTTACGCGAAGCCTGGTACAAGGGCAAGCCCCTCCTGCTCAAGACGGGATGGCAGCAGACCGTTATCAATGTCGCGGTGCCCAAAGGCGAGGACCCATGGATTGGGACGGGCCACGGCAAGGAAGTCGTCGAGTCGATTACGTTGGACGCGGCGGGCGCGGTGGTACCTGTGGTCAACGGCCTTTCCGTAGCCGGGTCGGCGTTCACCGTGCGCAAGCACTCCCGGTTGGGACCCTATGCCCATGTGTCGAACGTGACCGTTGATGCGGGCGGCATCACAGAAGCCTTCGAGTACGAGGTCGTCGATGACGCGTCCGGCGTCAAGTTCATGTACGTGTTCATGCATTGCTTCATCAACGAAACACGAGACTCC
>JAAEQP010000839.1 GCA_024231375.1 bacterium
CATGAGGCCGACGAACTCATCATACTTGTACCGCTCCAGGTAATATTCGCCAAAGCAAACGGGATTGGTGAGCGTGTTCGTGAGGAAGAGGTACTTGTAGTAGGCGTCGACGTTCCGGCAATGCGGCTCCCGCAGCGACAGCACATCCGCCGCAACCACACGCCCCTTCCCACAGGGCACGCGAACTAGACCGGCTTCAGCGAGCGAAGCGACAGCCAGTATTTCCGTCCCATTCACCCGCCTCCCCTTCGGGATGACGACCAGCGTCCCATCGCCGGCCATGCGCGGGATGATTTGACCCTCCCGGAACCCCCTCGTCGCGTCGGATTCCTTCACGACGCGAAGCCCGCACGCCATCTTCTCCTGCACGGACAGTTTCGAGGCCTTTCGTCCCTCGGGGGCCATGTTCACGGATATGGTCTTGATCCCTTTCCATTGGGCGAACGACCGGATGTCCATGAAGACCGGATGCCCCTCCTGCGCATAACGAACAACGGCATCGAGCAATGTCTTCGGAACCGTGCCCGATTTCCA
>JAAEQP010000840.1 GCA_024231375.1 bacterium
GATCTCTATTCTGCTCGTATCGGGAGAGGCGCGAACCATCTCCGATCGGGTTCACATCGCGGTTGGCAACCGGGCCTTCACCGAATCGATCAGCGAATACTGTGGTGACCGCAGCTGCTGGCTCCACGCCGGTCTTGATGCGTGTGATGATGCGATCCGCGAGATCCACGAGCCCGCGCACGTTGTCGTCGACAAACCCGTCCAGCAGGAGTGCCTCGTAGTGGTCTCCACCGAGTAGCGGCACGACATCGTCTTCCCGAATGCCTTGTCGCGAGAGCGCCGCGCGCAATACATGGTCGAAGATCGCCGGGATGTCCGCTACGCGTTCGGCGAGTGGAGGAACCCGGACGACGCGGAGTCTGGCGAGGAGGTCTCCGGCCATCGAGTAGTACGGCTGGGGTGCGTTTGACGCGAGGACGAATCGAACATCAACCGGCCGCAAACGGGTCTCTCCGATACGCGCCGCATTGCCATCTTCGATTACGCGGAGCAGGCTCCGCTGCACGCGTTCGGGCAAGTTGTGTACTTCGTCGAGGAACAGCACGCCGCCGCCTGCCTGTTCGAGAAGTCCGGGTCTCGCATCCACCTCGGAGAAAACCCTGGGGCCAACACCGAAGAGCGTCGAAGCGGCCTCTTCGGCCGAGGCAAAGCGCGCTGCATTGTGGGCTACGACCATCAATGGCGCGCCTGATTTCCCCATCATCGACGCCAGGGCATTGGCGGCGAGTTCTTTTCCCGTGCCCGTCGGACCGGCGAGAAGCACGTGCCTTTCTGACATTGCTGCCTCACGCAGTGCCTGCAGCAGTGTACCCGCGTGATAGCGACCGGCGATTCCGAACCGGGCAGTCGGGGCCGGTTCGAGCAACGATGCCACATCCGGGTGGAACACGAGCACAGCGTGACCCGCCCGAATGACCGTGGTGCCCTTGAGCTCTTGCTTGCCCGCCACGGCGAAACCGTCGGCGAACGTGCCGTTCGTGCTGCCCAAGTCCTCCACCCAAAAGCCGTCGACAGTTCTCGAGATTCTTAAGTGTTGTTTGGAGATCTTATTGTCGCGGATAGGAAGATCGCATGCCGCGTCGCGACCCACGGTGAAAGTTGCGGCAACCATGCAGCGATCGACCGTCGCCGCGTCGCGGGGCGCA
>JAAEQP010000841.1 GCA_024231375.1 bacterium
CCAGGGACTCCTTCCGGACCCGGCATGCACCGTGGGGATCAACACGCCCTGCGACGCCCAGGTTTTAAGTACCCAGGTGATGGCCGAACTTTCCGGCGTTCCGTTCTTCCCGGTGGACGTTCCCTACTACCACAACGAGGAGACGATCCTCCACGTTGACGTGCCCCTGGCGCCCGCCACGGCGGAGGACTTCAAGACCTTGTTGGGGGAGAAGGATGATGCGGACTGATCCTTCTCCTCGTGGATTGTGCTTCGTTCGCGTAGAGCCCTTGACGTGGGTGATTGGGTAACCTGGGTCGGAATCCTCCTCGTGGTGATACTGACCTTTCTCACAACGCTCAACTTCGCGCTGCGCATTCCTTCGCGCGCCCGCATTGCGGAGCAATTCGAGCGCGCGGGCCAAACGGAGCGCTGGGAACGTTTCGTCATCGATCACGCCCGGTTCCTTTTGGCAACGGCCGTGCTGCGCACGGCGACCGCGATGGGACTCCTGCTCGTTGCCATTCGACTGCTGCCACAATATGGCCAGGCCATCTCATTCGCCGCGGCGCTTCTTGTGGTCCTGGTCTTCGGCATAGCCATTCCTAACGCCTGGGCCAAACATGGCGGAGAAAGCCTGATCGTCCGCTTCTTGCCGGTACTGCGCGCGGTTCGCCTGTTGTGCCATCCGTTGATCGTGGTGATGGAGTTGTTCGATCCTCTGGTGCGCCGTCTTTGTGGTGTACCGGTGCTGGACGCGAAGGCCTACGCCGACGAACTCGAGCAGGAGATCCTAAGCGCCGTGAGCGAAATGGAGCAGCGTGGCGCCGTCGACGAAGAAGAGAAGGAGATGATCGAATCGGTCATTGAGTTGCGCGACACGCTCGTCGAGGAGATTATGACCCCGCGCACCGACATCATCGCCATCCCCGCGGACGCCGGCCTCGAGGAGGTCAAGGCCATCGTCCGCACCAAGGGGCATTCGCGCATCCCCGTTTACGGCGAGACCATCGACACCGTCCTTGGGGTGTTGTACGCGAAGGACCTTATTTCACTGGAAAGCGGCGCCGACTTCGACGTGCGCAAAGTGATGCGCAAGGTTTCGTTTATCCCGGAGTCAAAGCACGTCCGCGATCTGCTGCACGAGTTTCAGGAG
>JAAEQP010000842.1 GCA_024231375.1 bacterium
AGATCTGGCCGCCCTCGGCGCATGGGAACATCCGCCCGGCGTGTGCCGTGTCATCGTCCGCAACGACGGCGCCGGTGCCGTCGATCTGTCAGCCCCCCGGATTGTCGGCGGACAGGAAGCGCCGCTCCCAGTCCTTTGGACGGTCGCGGACCCACCGGTTGCACCGCCTGGCGGCCTGTCCTACGTAACGTATCGCTTCGAGCCGGGGCGCACCGGCCAGAGCCCGGGCCTGGAGCGTCACGTCCTCCACGCAACGGGGACGGAGTGCTCGTACGCGGCCCCCGGCGAACCGCCACTTTCCGTCTCCTACCTGGTCTACGATGAGGGCCTGAACAGCGCATACCTGTACCTCAGAAACCCGGGGTCCCATGCCCACCGGGTGGAGAGGGTCGTTCTGGACGGCCGGTCACTGGTGATGGATGCGCCGGTGGACGTCGAGGCCGGGAGCGTGAATCTCGTGCTGGGACGGTGGAAGGCTCCTGAACCGACTGAAGACGGTGCGCCGTGGTGTTGCGTCGAGGTGGGCATCACGGACATGGGAATGGTCTACCTTCCTGCTCGTCTGTTCAGGCCGGAACACACGTTCTCCACGCCCGAGTTGGACCTGTCACCCACCATGCGGTGCGTGACTCATCGCCACGGACCGCCCCTTGAAGCAGGCAGGAACGCGGCAGCCGCGCTGCATGCAGCGTCCGGCTCCGTGCGCACGCTGGCGTTCTGCAACGTCGACCTGGTGAACGACGGGCCCGCGCGGTACGCATCTATGTTCGACCGATCGCGCATTGAGCCGCAACCGACATTTTCCGACGACTGCTGGGTGGGGAACCATGTGGATCCGATCAGGGGATCCGCTCAACGGACCAAGGCCTACGCGGAACCCGGCGTGTTTTATCCGATCCTGCTGGCGGAGTTCATCCACAGAAGGGGAGCGCCGTCGTTTCCATTATCGGCGTTTCGCGATGTAGCGTATACGTGCCTGGCGGCGGGCGCCAAGGGGGCCACGATCTGGTGTACTCACAAGACGCTGTGGACACAGGACTTCTCCTACTCCCTGCAACACGTGTCGAACGAACTCGACCGTCTGCAGCCGCTGATTGCCATCGCGGA
>JAAEQP010000843.1 GCA_024231375.1 bacterium
AGCACCTGGACCTCGTAGCGTCCCTGGAAGTAGACGCCCGAGTTCGAGCCTTTCGGCACCATGAATTCGATGTGGGCGCGACAGTCGCCGAACTCGGCCTTGCTGAAGAGATGTTTCGTGCGGCCCGTCGGGCCATTGAGAAACGTACCCGTTCCAGGTTTCGATATCAGCAGTTTCTCGTCGTTCGGGTCGAGGAGCACATCGCCGACGTGGACCCAGTCGCCCGTGTTGCCGCGCCACGCGTCCAATCCTCCTGCGCACAGGGGCACCCGTGGCGGGGGTTCGGCGGCGCCCGCGAATGCGGAGAGGCCGAGGGCAACCCCCAGGACAAGCGCCAATGCGTGACGTGGTGTGAACGGTGAACCCCTCATGGTCGTGTCTCCTGTGGTTGTCGGCTGGTTTCTCGACTCCGCCCCTGTACTCGATTCTGGAGAACAGAGCGGCGAAAGGCAAGTCTGGTGCGGAATGACGAGGATGAAGCATAAGACTGAGGGCCTCCTGGAGCAGTCATGTTCCTCCGCCTCTGGCGCATAGCAGGCGCCTGCATCTCGGGCGACCACTGAGTAACGATGAAGAACTCCACCCCAACGTCATCCCGAGCGAAGTCGAGGGATCTCTCATCGGCGAGCGCCCACCTGCAAGAGATCCCTCGACTTCGCTCGGGATGACGTAGAGGTGATGTCCCTCAGCGGAACTAAGATCATCGGGGCAGCAACTTTCTCAACAGCCCCGCTGTTCGGCTTATCAACGTTACAGTCCGTACGCACAGTCGTTACGCGCTTACTCAGGCGCCACGTCGATGACGATGTCGCCGTCCTTGGTTTTGAGGATAAGGTTGTGGGCGCCTTCGCCGAGCTTGCCCTTGAGCCATTCGCCGTCCTTGTCCTTTCCGCCGGACAGGGGGATGGCGGTATGGGTCGAGCCGTTGCGCGCGGTGACGTCGAGGGTGGCGTCGGCCTGGAAGGGAAGGAGTACGCTAAGATCGCCACCGTCCACTTGGACGTCGAAGTTGCCGCCGATCCCTTCGTGGGCCATGACGCGGATGTCACCGCCTCGGCTGCGCCCGATGACGTCGCCGCCGGGGCGTTCGATGATGGTCTTGCCCGCGGTGCAATCTACGGTTTGTTTGCCGAACACATCCGCGGTGGTGGCGGTGCCGTCTTTGACCACGGCGACCAGGGGGCCGCCGCATTCCTGGACGGTGACGTTGCCGCTACGGTTCGTCAGGTCGACCTGGCCTTTGACGTTCTGGACCTGGAGCGTGCCTTCCTGCTGGTCCACTTCCAGAGGACCGCCTATACCGGACACGGTGGTATGACCGATGCCGCCGCCGATCTTGAGCCGTTTCACGTCTCTCGGGCAGCGAATCAGAAGATCGACACGGTGCCGCAGGCATCCGAGACCGTCCATGTTGGCCTCGGCGCGGGTCTCGACGATGATGCGGCTGTCGAGTTCCTGCACGGTGACCTGGAGGGCGTCCAGAACGCCGGCGGCGTTGGCGCTGGACTGGAGCAGCACGTGCTTGCTGGCGTTGACCCAGAGTTCGGGTTCGTCGACACCTTCCACGCGGATGTCGCCCAGCGCTGAGTTCACGACGACCTCGATCTCGGGAGTAAGGGGCGCGGCCCGTTCCCAGGACGCCGTCATGAGTTCGCCTTCGGGCGGCGGGGGTGCGTCGGCGGTGAGTCCCGCGCGGTGGACGTACAGGTCGTCGAAGATGACCGTCAGCCCCACGTGCTGGGTGGATTCGATGTTGGGACTTCTGCCGATGACCAGATTGCCGCCCTTGCGGGTCTGGCTGTTCATGGCGATGTCGGACTTGAGTGCGCCGAAGAGCACCGTGGCTTCGACATCGGGCTCCCGGCCTTCGGGTACGTACAGGTGGACGGGCCCGCTCTCGCTACTGACGTCGACGTCGACTTCGGGGGCCATATCTCGAAGGGCGACGCTGCCCCAGTAGTTCTTCACGGCAAGCATGCCGGACACGGCGCTGAACTCGGAATGCATGCTGCGCAGGTCGAAGGTGCCGCCGCGGCGGAGTCCGTGGGCTTTCAGGGTATACTCGCCGCCGCCCGAGGCCCGCACGTTGACTTCGCCGGCAAGGTTTCGAAGATCGACCGTACCGAACCGGGATTCGATCCCGACACTCCCCCCCACGCCGTGGACGTAGGTGTCGCCGAAATAGTTCTCACACAGGATCCGCGCGCTCTGAGGAACGGTGATGGTGTAGTCGACGGAGATGGACACGCCACCAGCATCGATGGTGGTGGGCCTGGTAAGACGGACTTCGACGTTGTCCTTGTCGTGGTCCACGTCGATACCGGTTTGCTCGAGAATCTCGCCTGCAAGGGGAAGCGATTGAGCGCCGACCTTCAGGGTAGCCTGGACGCGCACAACAGGGGTGTCCCACGTGTCGAACCGGATGTGTCCGAACTCGTTGGCAATGGAAACCAGGCAGGCGGGGCGGACTTCGTAGCTCTCGTCAAAGGAAGATTCCTGGACCGCGTCGGGTCCGTCCCCGGTCCTGAAGAAGTTGGATTGGGAATCGCCGAGGACCTGTTCCAGCAAGCGGAGCGTGCGGGAAGCCTTCTCCAAGAGGCTTTCGGGGGTATCGGTGGGGGTGGGTTGTGCGTGGGCGGAGGCACAGACAAAAAAAGCCGCCAAGACCAGAGTCTTGGCGCCCCATGCCGCACACCGGGGTGCCGGGAACTTACAAGCTTCGCTCCACATACAGCGTCTTGAGTGCTTGAGCCTGCCGATGCAGGTTGGCGCTCATCAGTTGGTTGGCCCGCTCGGAATCGGGATTCAACTGGAGCGCCGCGCGAACCGCGGTCAGATCGGCGTTCACCGCCAGAACCGTCCGGGCATAGCACCATTCCTCCACGCTACTGGGTTTGAACTCACGCGCGCCCACCGCGGCCGCGAAGGTACGAACCTCGGAAGCGGCCTTGAGGAGCGCATCCTGGGATGCACTGTCGCCCACGTTGTCGACCGCGACGGCTTCAAAGACGTTGGCGCCGGCGCGGGAAGAATCACCGAGGGCGGTGCGGAACGACATGGTGCTGACGATCACCAGACCAGCCGCAAACGCCAACCCCTTGGCCACGACAACGACATTCTTGACCCGGCTATGGGCTCTGCGTTCGGCGCGCCGTTCGGATCGGGCGGCCGCGAGAATCTGATTGGTGAGTTGTGACCGGGGTTCCAAGGCAGGGGCCGACGCGACGAACTGGAGCGATTGGCGCATGCCTTCGACGTCGGCCGTGCAGGTGGCACAGTGGGACAGGTGCCGGGCCATCTCCGCCGAAATCCGATGGCCGCCCTCAAGCGCTTCCGCGTGGGCCATCAAATCCTGTCTGGACGGATGCAGTCGCATGTCACTCGCCTCTTGCCAACAACCTTGGTTACACGTACTCTCGATACTTGGACAACAAAGGTCTCAGCGCCCGTTCGGCGCGGACCACTCTGGACTTCGCGGTGCCAATGGGAGCCTCGGTAATGGCCGAAATCTCTTCGTAGGAGAGATCCTGGAACCGGCGCAGTATGAAGGCTTCGCGCTGGTGCTCAGGCAACTGTTTGAGCGCGGTGTTGACCGCTTCCGACACCTCACCCCGTTGGAACGAGGCCAGCACGTTGGCTTTCTCGTCGCCCACGTGCTCCAGGGGGTCGAATTCGCCGGGCTCGTTGTTGCGTCCACCCCAGCATCGGGACAAACTGAAGAACCTCGGCCGGCGCTTCTGGCGCAGCCATTCTTTGGACACGATATTCGACGCGATGGTGTACAGATACGTGGTGAACTTGGCCATGGGCTGGTACCGGGCCGCGTTCTTCACGAGTGCGATAAACACTTCCTGGGTAAGCTCTTCGGCGACTTGACGGTTCTGCACCATACGGTAGATGTAGTTGAGCACACCGCGCTGATGCCGATGAAGGAGTTCCGCGAACGCGTCTTCGTCGCCCGTCGCGTACTGAAGCATGAGGGACTCGTCGCCCATCTCTCGGATGGGTGTGCCCTCAGGGCTCAGAACCCGTAACCGGTTCTGATTCAGTGCGTTAGCTGCTGCCCCTTGTTGCTTCGCCATGGACCCTCTCTCAACTTGTTCTGTTCCGTCGGTCATCAGTACT
>JAAEQP010000844.1 GCA_024231375.1 bacterium
GTAGTCGTGCTCACCCATGACGCAATGAACGTGCTCGTAGTCCAGCTTGGCAAGTATCTCGGCGCCGTGGTCGAGTTCCTCCTTCTTCCCCAATTGGGCAAGGTCGCCGCCAAACACCACGAAGTCGGGTTTCGGGTTCAACAGATTGGTCTCCGCCACGGCTCGAATGAGCCCCCGATCCCAGTTCCGCACAAACTTGTCGCCCTCAATGTGCTGAATGTGCGAGTCGGAAATGTACGCAAACGTAAAATCCTCCTTCGCATCGGCAAACGCCAGTTCCACCGTAGTCACGGGCAGGACACTCGCAGCAGCGACGGCGCCCGCGCCCTTGAGGAAGTTACGGCGGGTCACAGTGTCATTACTCATGGTCTCGCCTCCTCTATTTCGCGCTGGCCGTCTGAGCCGCTTGCGCCGCTTCAGCCGCCTGGACGTATTCGGGACTCGTAAGCGCCTCCATGAACGCTACCAAGTCGTCGATCTGTTCATCCGTCAGGTTCAACGGCCGGATACCGCCACTCAGGAAGTCATTCACAGGAACGCCTTCCTTCGTCACGCCACCGTTGTTGTAGTGAACAACAACGTCGCGCAGCGTCGCCAGGCTGCCGTCGTGCATGTAGGGACTTGTGGCCGCGATATTGCGCAAGGTCGGCGTCTTGAACGACCCCAGATCCTCCACATCGTGGTTCACCGCGAATCGGCCCAGCTCCGACGTCCGCGCGTCCGTGAGGACCTTGACGTCCACTTCGGCCAACGTGGCATCGGCTTCAATGAATTTCCCGGCGAGTTCAGGCACCTCGGCCTGGATGTCGTTGATGCCTACCCCGATGTTGTGGAATCGGTTGTCCGTGAACAGGGCTTGCGTCTGCTCGATCGTGTGACACGACACGCAACGCGCCTGGCCCACAAACAACTCGAACCCGCGCTTCTGCGCCTCGGTCAGCGCATCCTCCTCCCGTGCGAAGTACCACCGGTCGAA
>JAAEQP010000845.1 GCA_024231375.1 bacterium
CGCCGACGACGAGGTCGACGGTTTCGGGTTGGCCGGGCGTAAGTTTGCGGGCCCAGTCGGGCGAAAGCAGGGAGCGGTTCATGTACTGCTCGCCGCCTTCGTACCAGAAGTCGAGATTGCCGTAGCCACGCACGCCCGCACAGTAGACCTTGTCCAACGGCGCAAGCGTCTTGGCGTCGCCCAGCTCGCGCCACTGCAGCCCCTGTGGGTGGAAGAAATTGAACATGTAGATGCCGTCGACGCCCGCGTTCCAAGCCGACGCCGCTCGGGCACGATATGACTCCAACGATGCCCGCACCTTCTTCGCTTCGCCGTCGCGCACCCGGGTTTCACTCA
Organism: bacterium; assembly: GCA_024231375.1. Next base: position 337 of record JAAEQP010000845.1, read on the forward strand.
GGCAAGGGTAGACGGGGATGTTGTACTTGTGGCCAAGTTCGACGCTGGTCTCCCACGGGTTCAACCGGAAATAGCCGCTCACCACAAGAATATCGATCAATCCCTCACTCATCCATCGCTCGATGTCGAACCCCATGACTTTGCAGAGCTCGGCGGAATCGGGCACGCGGACGGACAAGAGAATGGGGCGGCCTCGCTTCGCGCCTTCCTCGTCCGCCATGACCCGAATCCGGCGAATGAGGTCCGTCATCATGTCCAGCTCTTCCTGCCCAGCCGGTTCGCCGTTGGCGACTTTGCGGAAGTAGTTCAAGTGACGGAAGAAGTCGCACTGCACACCGTCCACATCGTAGTTCTGGCAGACTTCCTCAAAAAACCTGAACGCCAGGTCGCGCACTTCGGGCACAGCGAAGTCGATGGCCGTGTAGCCGCCGTTCTTCGGCCGATTCTCCTTCGTGCCAATCACCCACTCCGGATGCTCCTTCTTAATCGGGGGGAAGAGATGGGGCGAGTACCATGCGCCCCACGCGTCGTGGACGTCGTTCATCCGCATGGACCAGAAGATCTCGATGTCGTGCTCCTTGCCGAATTCCACCATCACCTGCAACGGGTCATGGCCGTTGTCGATGAGCTCTTGCGTCTTGTTCTTCGAAAAGCCCGAGCCCGGCCCTTTGTCCGGTTCCTCGGCTACGCAATTGAAGATAGACCCCACCTTCGTGTTGTGCGTGAAGTACCCGAACCCCGAACTCCACGTGCAGTAGAAGATGCTGTCCACCTGCGTGCCCGCCAGCGCCGTCGTGCGCTTGTCGAGCAGCGCCTCCCGCGTCGCCTCTTCGCAGTAATAGACCGGTTCGTTGCCGTCGTTGTCGAAGATGATGCGGCGCTTGCTATGGGCTGCCTCAGCGCGCATCTCCTTAATCTTCTCGACAGACACGCCCTTGCCCTCTTCCTGCGCTGCCGCATCACCACCAGTCCAGACGACAAGTCCCGCCGCCAACAAAACGCCAACGGCACAAACCACAGCTGAGCAGAACCCGTGTCTCATTCTTCCTTCTCCCATGACCTGTTCTCCACACTCTTTCGAAGTCTCATCAGAGCAAGTCGCCCCGACTGATCACCGTCACCCGCGCGCGCGGATTTGGACCGTCGCTCGGCTCACAACCGAACTCGGCATGGTTCTCACCCGGCGTCAGCACAGGCACATCGCCTTGCGGCGCCACGTCACGGACGAACTCTCCGTTCCGTCCGTAGAGCTTGCAGTTGTCCGTCCCGCGAAACTCAAGGTAGTGCCCGCTCAGGATCTCGCACGGGAACACGAGCGTCTTTCCGC
>JAAEQP010000846.1 GCA_024231375.1 bacterium
CCAGGGACGCCTGCAAGGGCCTGTTCAGCCGAACGGCCCAAGTGAGCGAAACCATCCCAGGTTCGGTCATGCGTCGAATCGCGATTTTGGAAGGTCCCGGCGGGAGAGGGTGCGAAAGAAGGTCCTTTTGCGCAATTCCTGGGCTCTCTGGGTGGGAGAGGGTACGTGACGGGTCCGGTGTCAACCGGCTTGGGCCACTAAGATGCCGCTGTACCCTTGAAAAGCGGCCCGGTCGGTTCCACAATACGTCGAGGAGGGCGAATAACGATGTTTCTTTACGACCTGCCTCTGGATGAACTGAAGACGTTTACCTTGCCCCAGACGCGTGAACCCGATTTCGAAGCCCTCTGGGCCGATCTCCTGGAGCGCAGCAAGGGGCAGCCGCTGAAACCCGCCTCCGTACCGGTTGACTACTGCGTGCCGGAGGTTGAGGTAGAAAGCGTGTCGTTCGAGGCCTTCGACGGAGGCCGCATCGTCGGATGGTCCATCACGCCGAAGCCGGTGCAACCGCGTCCCACCTTGTTGTTCTTCCACGGATACAGCGGCAGCAAGGGTTCCATCAGCGACTACCTCATGTGGGCGCTGCAAGGCGTGACGGTGCTGACCTTCGACGTGCGCGGGCAACTGGGCGACAGCGCGGACTTCGCCGACTATCCCGGTGGCCGGTTCACAGGATGGATGACCAGCGGGATTCTCGATCCGTCGCGGTACTACTTCGTGCGGGCCTATGTGGACACGGTGCGGGCCATGGACTTGGCCTGCGCGCGGCCCGAGGTGGACGAGGCCCACGTCGGCGTAACGGGCGTTAGTCAAGGCGGCGGGCTGGCCTTGGCCGCAGCCTCGCTCGACGACCGGTTCGCGCTGTGCATGCCCGAGATTCCCGGGTTTTGCCATATCCGGCGCACCCTTGAGTTGACCAAATCGCCGCCCTGGACCGATCTGACTACCTTCTTCCAGCGGCGCCCGGGGGACGTGGAACAGGCCATGCGCACGCTCAGCTACGTGGAGCTGAACAATCACACCGAGCGCATCGCGTGCCCCACGTTGGTGTCGGCGGGATTGCAGGATGAACTGTGTCCGCCATCGACTGTGTACACCGCGTTCAATCGCATTCCCGTCAAGGAGAAGCAAATCGACGCGTTTGCCTTCAATGGTCACGAGGGAGGCTTGAACCGTGAAACCCAAATCGCTTGGGTA
>JAAEQP010000847.1 GCA_024231375.1 bacterium
CGGCGTTCTGTGTCTTCTGTCGCTGTGTGGCACGGGGGAGGCCGCGTACCTCGTGTACCGCGCCAACGCCAATGCCGAGAGCGCTCAACCGCTGTACGAGTACAATGCGACCACAGATACGTGGGCGACTCGGGCGTCCCTTCCCGCCCGGAACACCACACAGCTCGCGTCGGACGGCTCGACGGTCTACGCGCTTCCCGAGGATGGGAACATCTATGCGTACGACCGCGGGGCGGATGCGTGGAGCTTCGTGCAGGCGGGTCCTGCCGCATCGGTCGGGCGGAACAACATATCCATGTTTGAGACGCATAACGGCGAGTTCTACTGGGCCAACGATGGCACATCCACTCTCCACTACACGAGCGCAGGCGTATGGAACTCGATTGCGACTCCGCGGGCAATATCCTCAGGCTCAGATGTCGACCCTGTTACAGGTCTGCTCTACATCCGAACATTTGGCCGGCTCGGGGGGTTCGCGTACGACACGGGCGCCAACACATTCCCGCTGATCTTCGACAATACGACGAGTGTCGCTGAGAATGGCCGCGTGGGCGGGTACTATGATGGGAACTTCTACTCCAGGACCTGGTCGGGTCCCCTCGTCAGCATCGACCCGGTCACGGCGGCTACCGCGAGTATCGGCTCTCCGCTGATCGTAGAGCACGCGTCCATGGACATCACGCCCACGGGGCTCATCTACATGAATGGGTATGATGCGAACGAGGGCGCTTTCGAGGTCTTCGACCTCAACGCGGTCATGCCGACCGCCTTGGCGAACGC
>JAAEQP010000848.1 GCA_024231375.1 bacterium
GGGGATCTTGGTGGCCCCGAAACAGCTGACGTCGCCGTAGCCCATGTCGTCAGCGAGGATGAAGATGATGTTGGGGTTCGTCATGATCCCTCCGGTGCGGATTCGCGTTTAGTCCAGCTTAGCGTATGGGGAGCGCGGATCGCTACCAGAGGGAGGAAGATGGATCGCAGAGGCAAGGAGTGCTTCTGAAGACGCGTGGATAGGCGCAGGATGTGAGGGAAGTGATAACTTGGGAAGCTGCGAAACGCTTTCTGCCTTCCGTGGTAGGATATGGGAAGGCCGCCGGGGAAACGGCGTTGTGGGAGCCTTCGAGTTGAGGGAAGTGAATTGAGGCGGCGAGATGTGGGCCTTTCCGCTGAATGGCCAGCGCTCGTGCTCGGACGAATCCGGGTGCCACGGTCTAACTTGTTAGGCCGTGTCTCAGGCGTCTGCCGCACCCCCAAACATAGTTTGAGGGTGGCACCCAACCACGATGAAGTCCGTGAGCATAAGCACTGACCAGCCGGTTGAGGGAGACCACCGGAGGGATTTGTCATGCGGCGATGGGTGGAGTTGTTTGCGGGTCTTGCGGTCATCTGTGTTGGGCTTCTTCTGATTGGGTGTCCGCTGGGGCCTGGAGCCAAGATTACGGTGCGGCCGGGGACGATGTGGACGACGGTGGGTGACGCGCTGGTTTTCTCGGCGTCGTCGACGGATCAGGAAGATGTGAGCTTCGGGTGGAAGTCGGCGCGGCCGGAGATCGCGACGGTGGACAACGCTGGGCAGGTGCAGGGGGTCGCGGCGGGGTGGACGACGATCACGGCGCAAGGGGCGAACAGCGAAGCGTTGGGCGAGGCCATCGTGGTGGTCGTGCCGGCGGAGGGGTTCAGCGAGACGCTGCCGGACGACATGACGAAGGTGGCGCCGACGATGGAGCGGGAGATCACGCTGGCGCGGTGCGATTGCACGATCTTCGTGCCGGGCATTGCGGCGAAGACGTATCGGTGGGGGCCGCAACGGTATCACCGGCTGGAGCTGATGGACGCGGGCAAGATGGGCGAAGTGGGGAAAGCGGAGCTGCCGTTCTTCTCGTTGCTGTACGCGATTCCTCTGGACGCCCAGACGGGTAAGCCGGTGGACTGGCAGGTCGAGGTCACGCCTTCGGACATTGGGGCGCTGAAGGATATCGTGCCGTATCCGGTGCAGCCGTACGCCGTGGACCAGACGGGCGTGCCTACGCCGATGTTCCAGTATGACGCGGACTTCTACCGCTCGGCGGCGGCGTATCCGGGGATTGACTACGCGACGGAGCAGTTCCAGATCGGCAACCTGCATGTGCTGCGGGTGAAGGTGTATCCGGCGCAGTACTATCCGTCGGAGCGGGCGCTGGAGCTTGCGGGGCGGATCGAGGTGGATGTGCGGTTCGGAGACGGGGAATCGTTGGCGGAACCGTGTACGCTCGGGGATTTCACGGCGATGGAGGTCTTCGCCGAGATGCCGCTCATTCGGGACCTGGTCAATGCGGAAGTGGTTGATGCCCTCACTGCGCAGGACCTTGTCCAGGCCCTTTCGCCGCGCGACCTGATGTTTGTCAGCGATCCCGAGTTTCAGTTGCTCATCATCACGCGGTCGGAGTTGTATGACGAGGCTTACCGGCTGGGCCGCCACCGGCAGGATATGGGGTGGCGGGTGAAGCTGGTGTCGCTGCCGCCGGCGTCGTTCCCGGACGAGGAATCGATTCGCGATTACATCGTGTCTCAGGACGAAGCCAACTTCATCACGGTGACGCCGCGCAGGATCGAGGTGAAGTGCCTGCAGGCCGTGTTGATCTTCGGAGATACGGAGCACATTCCCGCATTCGCGGGGTTGAATGTGGGACTGGAGGACACGCCGACGGACCCGGGGGACTCGGTGTGGACGGTGGGAACGGATCTGTACTACTCGACGATTCGGGGTGCCGACTATTATCCGGACGTGGTCCTGGGGCGCATTTCGGTAGATGACGTCCTGCAGGCCGCGCCCGTGGTGGACAAGATCATTCATTACGACACGCTGGATCCGGCCATTTGGCCTAACCACGCGGCGGTGTACGGCGAATTTCAGGACGACCCGACGGCGCAGGCGGACCTGACCGGCACGTCGCGGTTCAATCGAGACGACAACGACGTAGACGGAACGGATTCGCTCTACGTCGACGAGGTCCGGCGCGGGCAATTCGTGCGCCCCGACGACGAGGACCGCGACGATGACTGGCAATTGGTGTCGCGCGTGAATAATCACTTCGATCTGCGCCTCGACGCCAACTGGGACGACTGGACGCACAGCGGCCCGGCGGAGTTGGGGTTCCGCGACGGGCAAGCGGATCGACCGTTCATCGACACGACGGAACGGGTCCGGCAGTTCTTGCTGGGCGAGGGCGTCGAC
>JAAEQP010000849.1 GCA_024231375.1 bacterium
GCCAGCGGCTGGGCCGACCGGTATAGTGGCGCCTGGCGGCCATGAACCCGCCGGACATACCCAATCAACCAGACTACCAACCCCGGGATCGGCGCCGTATCGATGATGAATCCGAAGACGAACCTCCGCGACGTGTTGTATGGCGAAGTGATGATGGCGGTCGAGAAACCGTCGCGGTACGTTGGGACCGAGTACAACACGCACCACAAGGATCCGGCGGAGGTGGACCTGCGGGTGGCGCTGGTGTTCCCGGACCTGTACGACTTGGGGCTGGGGAATCTCGGGCTGCTCATTCTGTACGCCATCCTGAACCGGTTGCCGTGGTGTTGGGCGGAACGGGCGTACGCGCCTGCGCCCGACATGGAGGCTGCGTTGCGGGAACGGGGTCTGCCGGCCTTCCTCAACGAATCGAAAGACGGCCTTGCCTGCGCCGATCTCATCGGGTTCACGCTCCAGTCGGAGTTGACGTACACGAACGTGTTGAACCTGATCGATCTGGCGGGGCTGCCGCTACGAGCGTCGGATCGCGAGGACGGCCATCCTCTGGTGATGGCGGGTGGACCGACCGTGTTCAACCCGGAGCCTTTGGCGCCGTTCATCGATTTCTTTGTGATCGGCGACGGCGAGGAGGCGGTGGTCGACGTTGTGGAACGGTTGCGCGCGGTGAAGCACGAGGGACGCCAAGCCAAACTGGAGGCCCTTGCGGAGTTGGACGGGGTATACGTTCCGGCGTTGTATCCCACGGAGACTTTGCCGGACGGCCGTATCGTGCCTGAAGAAGGGGCGCAGCGGATTGTGCGGCGGGTTGTGGATCGTCTGGACGATGCACCGTTTCCAACCGACTACATCGTGCCGTTCACGCAGCAGGTGCATGATCGGGTCGGTTTGGAGGTGCACCGTGGCTGCACCCAAGGGTGCCGATTCTGCCAGGCCGGGATGACCACGCGGCCGGTCCGCGAGCGCAGCCTGGGGGTCCTGGACGCCTTGATGACCGATGCCCTTGACCAGACGGGATACGCGGAGGTGTCGCTGCTGTCGTTGTCCACGTGCGACTACTCGCGCGCCAAGGAGCTGGTGCGCCAGTCCGCGGCACGCGCGGGCGAATCGCGGGCGAGTGTTGCGCTGCCGTCCCTGCGGCTCGACTCGTTCTCGGTGGAGTTGGCCGATTCGGTAGCCGGTGCGCGCCGGACAGGGCTGACTGTGGCGCCCGAGGCGGCGAGCCCGAGGTTGCGGGCCGCGATCAACAAGTGGATCCCGGACGAGCAGTTGTTGGGCATGGCGCGGGAGGCCTACCTGCGCGGTTGGGGACACGTGAAGACCTATTTCATGATTGGTCTGCCCACGGAACGCGACGAGGATGTGGAAGCCATCGTGGACCTGTGCGTGCGGACGTTGCAGACGGGGCGGGATGTGACGCCCCGGGCGAAGGTGAACACGGGCGTGTCGACGTTTGTGCCGAAACCCTGGACGCCGTTTCAGTGGGCTCCGCAGATTTCGATCGAGGAGGCGATCCGGCGGCAGGGGATTCTGGCGGAAGGGTTCAAGCACTATCCCGGCGTGAAGTTCGGACGGCACGACCCACGGGCTACGTTTGTCGAGGGCCTGATCAGCCGGGGCGACCGGCGTACGGGCGACCTTATCGAGGCGGCGTGGCATCGGGGCGCACGGTTCGAGTCGTGGGACGAAAAACTCGATTGGGAGGCGTGGCAGGGGGCCATCGAGGACACGGGCTTCGACGTGGACGACGCACTGCGCCAGCGGGACCTGGACGAACGGCTGCCGTGGGACCACATTGATCCGCTGGTGTCGAAGGACTGGCTGAAGGAGGAGTGGCGCCGCGCCATGGCGCTTGAATACGCACAGGACTGTCGCCAAGGCGCGTGCAACTTCTGCGGCGTCAGCGACCACAAGCCGGCCCTGTGTTCGCAGATGCGGCAACGGTCGGCTGAAGGACGTGAACTGACCGAAGCGGAACGCGTCCAGGCAGCCGCTGCCTCCGCGGAAGAGCCTGCATCGGTGCAGCGGTTGCGGTTTCGTATCGGACGGGCGGGCGAGGCGCGGTTCCTATCGCACCTGGAACTGGTCAACACGTGGATCCGCGTGTTGCGGCGCGCCAAGACGCCGATGGCATATTCGCAGGGGTTTCACGCCCATCCCAAGTTGACCTTCGCCACCGCGCCGCCGGTGGGGGAGGAGTCACGGGGCGACCTGATGGACGTGGTGCTCATTGAACGTGTGGAGCCCGAAGATCTCCTTGCACGCGTGCAGTCAGTCCTGCCGATGGGCTTCGGGGCCTACGGCGTGTGCGAGGTGCCGCTCCGGGGGCAGGCGTTGATGGCGGCGACAGCGGGGTTTGCCTACACGTTTCGCGGCGCGTGCGATGTTCAGGCGTTGGAACGAAACGTGGAACGGCTGACGGAGGCGACGGAACTCCTTGTCGAGCGGCGGGTCAAGCCCAAGGGACGCAAGCGGGGCCGACAAGCGGGACGCCCGGGAACGAAGCGCATCAACGTGCGTCCCATGATCGAATCGATACGGGTGGCTGAGCAGGGATCCGAGGAGGCTGCGGTCGACGTGGAAACCCGGTTCGTAGAGAACCGGGGCGTGAAGCCTCGTGAGTTGCTGGAACTGATCGGGTTCGACCCGGCGCGTACGCGTGTCGTCAAGCGCGAGACACGTCTCGCCTCAGGCGAACCGGTTCCCCCGGCGCCTGAAGACGGCGTGAACAGCGATCCTGGCTAGATGCCGATGGACATCTGAAGCAGTTGCAGCAGGCTACTGAAGATCCCGCTGATGCCGCCGGAATCGACAATACCGGGCACGCCGCCGAGCTGCCCCCAGAAGCCGAGTACGCCGTTGACAATGCCCAGCAATCCGGCGAGGGCTTGGACGATCATATCGGGAGCCCCGGTAACGATGTCGTACAGGCTCATAACGCCTCCTTCAAAGGTGTGTAGCTACTTCCGAATCCCCGTACGGCGCGTGGGAGCCATACGTCCCGCTGCCGACAAGGACCAGCATACCGTTTGGGCCGGCACGACGCAACTGGCGCGCGCCACGCATACAAAGAGACCGGGCGCGACCACGAAGGTCTGCGCCCGGTCGTAAGAGTCCTGGAACATCGTCTTAGACGATGGAACCGAACAGGCTGCCGATGGCCTCGACGATGGTCTGGATGACCTCGATGATGGACCCGAAATACGTCTCGAACAACTCTACGATACCTTCGAACATGCTTGTCTCTCCTCGGATACTTCGTTTCACGGGCTTCCGTGTGAAGCCCTTACTCTGGTTTTGGTCCGTTCGGCGCGTTCCCCCGATCATCGGCCTGGTGAGACCCTGTCGGCGAGGTGACCTTAGCGGACCCAACATAGAGTACAAGGCTGGGCGGAGAATGTTACGGAGTTGTGCCATTTTGTGGTGCCTTTCGGCTACCATAGGCGTGAAGGGTGTCGGATAGGCAGTATCGAAAGGCAGTCCAATGAGCGAGTCGGGTTCGTTCGCGATGGCGATGGCGGGGTGGCGGGACGCGTTGGGCGAGGGGCAGGTTTGCACCGACGATGCGGTGTTGGCCAAGTACGCGCGAACCACCCTGGTGCGCGGGACGCGGCCCGGATGTGTGCTGTATCCGGAATGCACGGAACAGGTGCAGCGGATTGCGCGGATCGCGGACACCCACGGCGCGGTCGTCTACCCCATCTCGCGAGGCAGAAACTGGGGATACGGCGACGCGTGCGCGCCCACGGACGGGGTGGCCATCGTCGATCTTTCGCGGATGAACCGCATTCTCGAGGTGAACGCGGATCTTGCCTACGCAGTGCTTGAGCCAGGGGTCACCCAGCAGCAGTTGTACGACTATCTGAACGAGAACGACACGGGGCTGTGGATGGACTGCACCGGCGCGGGGCCGGAGGCGAGTCTGGTGGGGAACACCTTGGACCGCGGCTTCGGTCACACACGATACGGCGATCATGTTGCGACCACGTGCGGGATGGAGGTCGTGCTGGCGGACGGTCGGGTGCTCAACACAGGCTACGGTCACTATGCAGGAGCGCGCGCGCGGCATGTGTACCGGTACGGGGTCGGACCCTCGCTGGACGGCATCTTCTGCCAGAGCGGTCTGGGCATCGTGACGAAGATCGGGCTGTGGTTGATGCCGAAGCCCGAGGCCTTCAATTTCTTCTACGTGAAGGTGGACGAGCCGGACCGGTTGGGCGAGTTGGTGGATCGGCTCCGTCCGCTACGGCTATCCGGCGTGCTCAACACGACCATACACATCGCCAATGACCTGCGGTTGTTGAGTGGCAGCCGGCGGTATCCCTTTGAGGACACGGGCGGTATGACGCCGTTGCCGGACGACGTGCGGCAGCGCATGAAACGGGAATCGGGTGTGGGGGCCTGGAACTGTGCGGGGTCGTTGACTGGCACGGCGGGGCACGTGCGCGCGTCGCGCAAGGCGCTGCGAAAGGCCGTGGGCTCGATTGGGACGTTGCGTTTCGTGGACGACGCCAGACTGGCGTTGGGGGAGCGTGTGGCGGGGGTCTTGGCCCGTTTCGGGGTGGCGAAATTGCTGTCTGAGCAGCTCAAGAGTCTGCGCCCGAATTACGACCTCCTGAAGGGCGTTCCGACCGATGAGCCGTTGCGCGGCGCCCAGTGGCGTCTTCGCAAGGAGCCGGAGAACCCGACGGCCCCGCCGACCGAACTGGGATGTGGGCTCATGTGGGTGTCGCCGGTGCTTCCGTTGACGGGGGACGACGCCGTGCGCGTCATGACGATTGCGGAGCCGATTCTCAATGAGTTCGGGTTCGAGCCTCTAGTCACGTTCACGATGATCTCCGAACGCGCCATGGTCGCTATCCTGAATGCTGCATTTGACGAGGCCGAGACCGAGGAAGCCGCACGGGCCGGGGCCTGCTACGACGCGCTGTTTGCGGCTATGCTGGAGGCAGGATACGTGCCGTACCGCGTCGGGTTGCAGGGGTTGCCGAAGCTGCGCGCGGGGTCGGACGTGTTCTGGGACGTGGCGTCCAGCATCAAGCGGGCTCTGGATCCCCGCGACGTCATTGCGCGGGGCCGCTACATCGGGCCACTGGAGCCTTAGGGCCTTGGTGGGGAAGTCGGAAGACGCGCCCGCGGCGGGCAAGACCCCTCACCCTGCCCTCTCCCTCCTACGGCGGGCGAGCCCAGTGGGAGAGGGTAAGAGATCGCCGCTTGAGCCGTAGGGCCTTGGTCAGCGGCGCGTTTTCGCCATGGGACTGCGTGAATCGTAGACGGCAGGATCGGGCAGTTTGTTTTCGTAGATTTCCACACCGAATTGCTCCCACAACCGGTCCATCATCTTTGCGTATAGGATGAAAGGTTGCAGGTCGATCTTGGCCTCGTCGAGACTTTTCTGCTGCGCGGCAACGTGGTCGAGCACGGTGCATACGAAATAGGCATCGGGCAACCTTGACGTCATGGTCTGCCCGGTCATGCTCGTTTCCGTCTTCTGCCACCCGCGGATGTAGATGGGGCCGATGGCCTGGCCTTTGTCGGCTCCGGAAGCCTTCTCCCAGAACGTACCGTACCGCGCCGCTTTGCTAGGGTCGTTCTCAAAGGCCGCTTGGAGAATCTTTGCGCCTTTGTCCCTGAAGTCCTCCAGAATGGCGTCGGGTGACGCGCCGGTTTCGAGGCGCTTGAGAGCCTGGGAAGCGTGCAGGGCCGCGTCGGGATCCGCTACGGGGAAATACAGGCCGCGGACCTTAGACTTCTCGGGATGGAGCAGTTCGGCCTTCCGGAGGGTGTGTTCCTTGGCATACTCTTCGTCCGTGACGGTCATGACGCCGTCTTTCACGGCTTCTTCGATGAGGTACATGACGGCCTGCTCGCCGAGCATCTTCTTCTGGAGCCGGTCGATGCCTCCCTCGCGCACCTCGCCGAAGTACCGGAGATCGGCTTCGGTGAGACCGTATTCTTCGGGACTCGATATTTTCTGCACCTGGTCGGGGTTGCGCTGGTCATAGATGGCCGAGGCCATTTCGCGGGGCACGTGGATCTTGCCGTCTTCGATGAGCGGTTCCGCGGCGAGACGTTTGACCTCGTTGTTGAGGTGTTTCTTGAGGGCGAGCAGGACATCGCCCTGGGTGCGGATCTCCGGTCGTTCTTTGGCCGGCATGGCCCGGATGACCTTCTTCAGTCCGCCGCGCGTGATGAAATCTTCGTTGATCTTGGCGATCTTAATGCGGTCCTTGTCGGCGATGAGTCCGCAGCCAGCGCCGTTCAGGAGCAGCGCGAGCGCCAAGAGGACGGAAGCGGCGGCCTTGAGCCACGCGCGGGACGAATAGCGCATCATGAGAGTCTCCTTGTCACTTCGTTGGGATCCATTCTAGCACCCGCTGGGAAGCGGGTCCAAGTTGCGGGCCATGTTCATTGTGGTAGAGTGTGAGTCTCGAACGATATCCGATTCGGCCCGCGCCTGTGCGCAAGAAAGGAGTCCCCCGATGAAGGGCAAGGCTACCGTCATCTTCGTCTTCACCATTCTCGCTGGCGTGCATGCTGCAAATGCCGGTATCTCAGTGCAGTCCGCGACCTGCGAGTACCGTGAGAATCCGCTTGGTGTGGACACACCCATACCTCGGTTGAGTTGGATTCTGGGGGCGGACGAACGGGCTCAGGTACAGACCGCATACCATATCCTGGTAGCGAGCGACCGCGAGACGCTCGAGCGGGAACAAGGCGATCTGTGGGATTCGCGTAAGGTTCTCTCCGGCCAGTCGCTGAACGTTTCCTATGCGGGCAAGCCGCTTTCCTCGCTGGCACGCTGCTTCTGGAAGGTGCGTGCGTGGGACCGCGACGGCAACGCTTCCGAATGGAGCGCCCCGGCATTCTGGCAGATGGGACTTCTCGACGAGGCCGCGTGGGCCGGCGCGCGCTGGGTCAAAGCCCCGGAGGCCGACCCGGGCGACGGCGAGCTTCTGTCGGCGTGGATATGGCATCCCAAACAGCGGACACAGCCGGGAAGCCGCGTCTGCTTCCGTCGCGAGATTGAAGTCTCGCCCGAAGCCGGCGAAGCAACGATCGAACTGACTGCTGACGATTCCTACGCCCTGTACGTAAACGGTAAACGTGTCGGAGCCAATGACAACTGGAAGATGCGGGTCAGGCACGTACTACGCGTAGGGGAAGCGCTGCGCCCGGGAACGAACGTCATCGGCGTCGTGGCCCGCAACAAGGGAACCGACGCCCGCGGGCTCATCGTCGGCGTGCGGTTGGGCAAGGCCGACGGGGGGCATGTCTTGCCGGTCGATGGATGGCGATGTGCCACCGTCGACCCCACGGGCTGGCTCGAGCCCGGATTCGACGACAGCGACTGGGTCGCCCCCGAGGTCCTGGCTGAGTACGGAGATCAGCCGTGGGGTACCCTGAATGCCGCTGCCGCGCTTCGTCCCCTGCCTTTGTTCCGGCGCGAAATCCCCGTAGACAAGCCGGTCGCTCGCGCAACCCTGAGCGTTTGCGGCCTTGGACAATGCGAAGTCTGGCTGAATGGCCGCAAGGTCGGCAAGGCCATCATGGATCCGGGGTGGACAGATTACGGGGATACGTGTCTCTATGCGACGCACGATGTCACCGAACGAGTTGTGAAAGGCGGGAACGCAATCGGCATCATGCTGGGAAACGGCATGTACAACGTGGCCGGTGGCCGGTACACGAAGTTTAGAGGTTCGTATGGACCCCCGAAGGCGATCCTCCACCTCGACATCCGCTATGACGACGGGTCCCAAGAGGCCCTCGTTACGGACGGCGCCTGGGCGTGCGCGCCGGGGCCCATCACGTTCTCGTGCATTTACGGTGGCGAGGACTACGACGCTCGTCGATCACACCGCCTCTGGTGTGCATTCGGCTACGACGCAGCGGATTGGACTTCAGCGGAGGCGACCGGCGGGCCTGGCGGGGTCCTGCGCGCGCAAAGCGCCCCGCCCATCAAGGTGATGGATGGGCGCGTATCCGTTGACGCGAAGGTTCTGGGACCCGGGACGGTCGTGTACGACCTCGGACAGAACGCGTCGGGCGTGCCGTGCGTCACGGTACGGGGGCCGGAGGGCACCACGATCCGGCTGACGCCCGGCGAGAAGATCTCGCCCGACGGTCGCGTCGACCAAGGCAACATCGGCTCGCCCAGCTATTTCGAGTATACGCTCTCAGGGAAACGCACCCAGACGTGGCATCCGCGATTCATGTACACGGGCTTCCGCTACGTCCAGGTTGACGGCGCGGCGCCTCAAGACGACTCGAACCCGGATGGACTTCCCGTGGTGGAGGCGGTGGAGGGTCTTGTGACCCGGAATTCCGCCGAGACGATCGGAAGCTTCGAGTGCTCGAACGACCTCTTTAACCGGATAGACACACTCATCGACTGGGCGGTGATGAGCAACATGCAGAGCGTGCTGACGGACTGCCCGCACCGCGAGAAGCTCGGCTGGCTCGAAGAGAACCATTTGATGGTTCAGCCGATCATGTATACCTACCGAGTCCCGCTGCTTCTCGAGAAGATTGCGCGCGACATCCGCGAGGCCCAGTTGGACAACGGCATGGTGCCTGACATCGCTCCCGAGTACGTGCAGTTCAATGGTGGGTTTCGCGAGTCGGCGGAGTGGGGGAGTGCGTGCGTCATCATGCCGTGGTACGCGTACCAGTGGTACGGCGACCGCCGCATCCTTGAGGACCAATACGCGGCGATGGCCAGATACGTGGCGTACCTCGAGTCAACGGCGACAAATCACATCGCCAAGCCGGGTCTCGGCGACTGGTACGACTACGTGCCTGGACAGGCGCCCGGATCGTCGAAACTCACCCCCACCACGCTCACGGCGACGGCCATCTACCACTACGATGTCACCATCTTGGAGAAGGTGGCGCGGATTCTCGGCAAGACCGGCGACGCCGGTCGCTACGCGGAACTGGCAGCGGCCATACGCGAGGCCTTCAACAAGGAATGGTTCCACGCGGACACCAACCAGTACGCCGAAGGAAGCCAGACGGCGAACGCCATGGCGCTATACATGGGGATCGCGCCCGAAGGCCGCCGCGCGGCCGTGCTCGACAACCTCGTGGCCGACGTCCTGGCGAAATGGCAGACCGCCGGCGACGTAGGGCACCGGTACCTCATCCGCGCCCTCGCCGACAATGGCCGCTCGGACGTGGTCTACGCCATGACCAACCGCACCGAATCGCCCAGCTACGGCGGAATCCTCGAAACGGGCGCCACCAGTCTGACGGAGGCGTGGGACGCGCGGCCCGCATCGTCGCTGAACCATTTCATGCTGGGCCACATCCAGGAATGGTTCCAGAAGGATCTCGCCGGTATCCAACCGGATCCCGAGGCGCCCGGGTTCAAGCACTTCTTCGTTCGTCCGCAGGCGGTGGGGGACCTCACCATGGCAACCGGCATGCACCGATCCCCCCACGGCCTCATCATGGCAACACACTCAAGGAGCAACAACACGTCGGGAGTTCGTGTCGCCATTCCTGTTAACACGACGGCGACCGTCCACGTACTCGGGCCCGAAACCGCCACCGTGGTCGAAACCGGAAAGGATGTCGCACAGGTCGAAGGCGTGACCGCCCTGGGCTACCAGAACGGGGCGCACGTGCTCACGGTCGGCTCCGGCGAGTACGCGTTTGCGGTGCGGAACCCCTAATCACGGGGACGCGCGGTGGCGTTCAAGGGGCTTCGAGTCGGTTCGGAAGCGGGCCGAATCCATCGGGTATCGGTTTGATGTCGAAAACGCACTCGTTCTTGTTGGGCGTGACGAGGATTGATCGCGGGGGATTCTCGAGGGCCTCGTCCATGATCAGCAGATGGTTCTGACTGCCCGCGTAGATGGGACCTTCGGGGGAGAGATAGAGGCCTCGAAGGAACTCGTCCGACACGACGGCGCGCTGCAGTTCACGGCCCGAGTCGGGGTCGAAGCGCACAATGGCCCCTGCGTCGCTGTCGCAATAGATGATCGTCCCGTCTTGGTGCAATCGCAGAGAATGAACGGGCACCGCCGTCTCCTCCAACGCGTAGGGCGTGGATATGCTGCCGTCTCGCGTGATGCGCACGATTGTCGCACTCCCCTTGATGGTCTCGATAGCCATCTCGGTGTGCTTCTTCGGGGCTTGGCGCAAGACGGTCGTCACCAGTTTGTTGACCCGGACAAGCGGCCTCCAGAGCCCGAACCGCTTGAGATGGAACTTGAGGCGGAACATGCGCAAGGCTGTCCGGGTCCAAATCATGCCCAGCAAGACCAACGCGTCGCCGTTGGGCAGGAACGCCACGCTGTTGAGGTGGCCCGCATCGTAGCGTTCGAACACGTGGCTCGAGGGATCGCGGAAGTCGATCGTCCCGCGGACAATGTGATCGTCGCTGAGCAGGTTACGTGGGTTCCAGGTGACGCTGCATGGGGGCAGGGGCACGGTCCGCATATTGACATATCGGATGAGTTGTCCGTCCAGGCTGAACTGCATCAGCAGGTCGTTGCGCGTTGACGTGATCCACAGCGTGTCGTCGTGGATCGCGATGTCGTGGATTTGCGCGCATGAGGGGTGGGAGATGACGTTCTCGAAGCGCCACCCGGCTGAGAATCGGAATACGGCGGTGGCGTTTGTGATGTAGGCGTGACCGTCGTGAAATGCCAGACCCTTGGCCCCGCGCACGCCGCCCCGTGGATTGGTGTCCTTGTGGATATGGACCGGGGGGATAATGGGGCATTGTCCGACGATGCAGCCGGATTGGACGTCGAATTCGTACAGATGGCCGGACGCCTCATCGGTGCGACAATGGCGGTTCACAGTGGATATCAGCAGGTTGTCGGATGCGGTCATGTCGTGTCGTTCACTTCCTATCGCGATGTCGGCTTCCGTGCGCGTGCGGCGAGATTACACCACCTGTACCGTCAGGCGCGTGAGTTCAGCTGCGCAGTATGGCTGACAATCGCTCAAGCTCGACTGCATACATGCGGTCGATGGTTTCGTTCCTTGCCCGAAGCGCCTGCGCGTGCGGCGCGGGGCTGGCGAGTATACCATTCACGTCGGCGATCAAGCGGTCCGCGTCCAGGTCGCGGAGATCCTGTACATAGGCGTCCCGGCCCCAGAACGCCATGATGGCGTCGCCTTTGGGCGCGTAGGATAGGGCATAGGTCGGCGTATTCATTGTCATGGAAAGCACGAGCGAATGGAATCGCATGCCCACGACCGCCGTCATGCGTCCCAACACGGCCTTCATCTCACGCGGCCCCAGTTGCCTTTCAACTGCGAGGATACGGTCGCGGACGGCCGGTTCTTCTATCCGTTCCATGACGCGCGCGGCCACAGACCGGTCATCATCCGGCGCCGTGGTGTGCATGGGCAGGAACACGACGCGTGCGCCGTGGCGTCGGATGGCGCGGGTCACCAAGCGCGCGAGCGTGTCCAGGAGGCAAGCTGTTTGGTCTGCCGTGAATTCGCGGTTGTAGTGTGCCGAGCGGAATCCGGATGCAGCCGTCAGGTCGCGCGGACACACGGCCAGGATCGGGGCGTCCCGGGCCAGGCCCAATTCGTCCAACAGTGCATCCGCGTCGACGTCGTCCAACGGTTTGAGCCGGGTCGCGGGGTCCGGAAACAGGCATGCCTTACCTGGGTCGCGTGCAACATCCCCCAACCATTCAACAGTCCGGGACTCGCGGCCCCCGAGGAACACGGCACGTCGACAGATGAACCGTGCGCACGCGATGCAGAAGCCATCAGCCATGTCGCGTGCCCCTATGCCATGGACCACAACAGGCACGCGTAACACGCGGGCCGTGGCCGCCAGCAACGCGAAGTAGGCCATGTGTGGCCGTTCATCGTAGAACGGCGTGCCTCCCGTGAACACGAGCGCGTCGGCGCGTGACAGGGTCCGGAGGAGCCTGTCCGGGCGGCGCTTGGGTGCATAAGACCGAAGCTGGTGCTCTTCCCAGACCCGCTCCGGACGTGAACAGAACACGGTGAAATCGACCGGGCCCTGTTCCCGGAACGCATCGCATATTCCGCCCAGGATGGCGTTGTCGCCGACATTGTGGCTGCTGAACCAACCGCCGGCGAGACACAGTCGCAGGGGCCGGGGTATGTCCGCTGTTTCAGGCATTGCGTCTCCTCGATTGGATCATATCGAGTTCAGGTGAGCACGATAACACGCGATATGATGGTCGAGGGCTTTGTCCCATTCATAGCGTTCTTGAACGTAGGCGCGGGCGCGCAGGCCCATCGCCTTCGGGTCATCCGGACCTGCCAGCATTGAGCGCAGGGCGTCGGCGAAGCGATCCTCCTCGACGTGGACGCCGAACCGCGTGGCAAACCCATCCGGGTCGACCGCGCTGAGGATCGCGGATCCGTAGGCACCCGCTTCGAGGAAGGTCATGGGAAGCCCCTCACGCGACGACGTATTCACGAGAATACAGGTGCGCGCCAGCACATCTTCCATGCGCGCCGGGTCGGCGAACCGGTCGATGTACCCCACCCACTCCACGTTGGGGAGTCCGGCATACTCCGCCCGCAATGCTTGGTCTTCGTCTGCGTTCTCCGCACGCCCCACCACCAAGAACCGGCATTCGGGGAACACACGGGCCAGGTCGAGAAACAGTCTCGGCCGTTTCCGGCCGTCAAGGCGTCCGATGTACGTCAGCGTTGGTGGATTCGCCTTGGGAGGCATTTCCGCTGGAACATGGATCAGATTGGGCAAGAACTGAACATCGGCCCGCGGACGGTACATGCGCCGCACCTTGTCTTTCAGAAAGTCTGCCGGCACGTAGACCCCGTGGGATCGTCGTACGGCGCGGGTGACCAGGATGCTTCCCTCCAGCGCATAGTTCAGGGGAATCTTGCACTTTCGCCGCACCGAGGCATCGCGGAATTCGGTCCACCAGTCGCGCGTGTCGCGTGGGTCTCGACACGTCACAATGTGCGCGGCATCGGGCCGCACGAACTGGGCCAGAGCAGTTAGAAGGCTCGGCTCCTGTGAATGGAAGATCCGCGCCGTCGATCCCTTGATGAGTTTGATGGCCTTGGGAAGGCTGGTGGGGGGGAAGGTTTGTACGTTTACGCCGTTCAGAAGCGTCTCTCCGGTCAATTCGCCAGAGGCGGGCGCGATGACCGATACTTCCGCGCCTCGCGCGGCGAGAGCTTCCGCCAAACGCCGCGCCATGCTTCCGAAGCCGCCAATCTTGCCGAACCCGAAGTATTGGTTCACAAGAATGCAGACGGGCAGTTCTTGCGACGCGTGTGTCATGAAGCCCGCTCCTCGGATTGGCCTATTACCTGCTTGAACAGATCGAGGTACTGATCGCCGATGTGCGCCCAGTCGAAATGGGTTCCAGCCCGTTCGCGTGCTCGGCGGCCGTAGTCGGCGGCCAGGGCGTCGGAATCTATGAGTTGTTCCAGTTCCCTCCGAATCGCCGTTGTGTCGCCGGGCGGAACAAGGATAA
>JAAEQP010000850.1 GCA_024231375.1 bacterium
CCAGGGACAGTCCCGTCTCGCTGCGCTCGCTTGGTACAGTCCCGGCTTCTTCGCTTGTGCCTTCGCGCGCAGATGAACTCTCTGACGGCTCCGCAGTGCGTCCACCCCTCGCTCTAGTCTCCCCAGCGATAGACGGTGACGTCTTCGTTCGACGCCTCCTCCACAACGACCATTGTCGCGTTCACCCACGCGATATCGTCCGCGTACACCTTCGCCTGCATCTTGAACCGCCGACGTTCCGCCAAGAACCAGCCTCGAGGATGTTCGTCAATGAACGCGCGCAACTCGGGTACGCCTGGAATGCCTCGTGTGGGTGGGTCCATTTCCCACACCATGATGCGGCTTGGATACCACTCGTCCACGTGGCCCACGTAGTAGTGGGCGGGAAGGTACGTGGTGGTGAGGACGGCATCGTCGTCGGTGAGCCGGTCGCGAACGTAGCGGCAGGGCTCGCGCCATTGGGGGTGGCGTCGTGCGAGCGTGATATGTGCGCCCGCGGAAACCTTGGCGGTCTCGGACATGAGGCGCACGGTGGACATGGCGATCCGCGCCGTGAATAGGAGCAACACGACGGCCACGGCTGTTCGTAGCCAATGGCGTCGCCAGTCGCGGCGGGCACGATTGAAGAAGGCAACGAGTGTGAACAATCCATAGGAGAACCCGGCCACATAGAAGGGAAAGGCGAAGTACATGAACCGGAATCGGCGGTACCCAATATAACTCAGCGCCAGCATTGGGATCAGAAAGGCCAGCGACATGAACAAGCCGCGCCATCCTTCCTTCCGGATCATCAGAGCGAATCCCGCCATGGCCAGCACGAAGTAGCCCGTGCTCAGGTTGTTGCACAGAAACCGCGGGTAGAAGAATGGGTCCGACCGGTCGCGGTCGCGGCTCGGGTCTGAGCGGCTGCCGTCCAATCCACCCTCCTTGAAGATGGCGTCCCGGTCGGCCTGGGGCAAGGTCATGTAGTAGGCGCCGAGGGTACCTGCGGCGACCGCGCCGAGGACAAGGGCAATCGCGATCCAGCGCGTGCGCCAGGTCCGGTTCTGCGCCATGTCCCGCAACGCGAGGCAGCCTGCGTACGCCCCGGGCGCGCCGAGGAACAAGAGTGAATGGAGCGACGTGGACAGTCCCACTGCATAGCCCGTGACGCCCGCGACTGTCCATGCCGCGGCCCGCCGCCAATGGGGGGCCGAGAAGGCACCCCATGCGCTGAGGATGAATACCAGGTAGACGGTTTGGTGCAGTGTGTAGAACCGCGCCTGGCGCGCCCAAGCCACACTCCACGGCGAACTCGCCAAGGCGAAGGCCGCTACCAGCGCGGGCCCGCGTCCCAACAGGCGCCGTGCGATGGCGTACGTCAGCAACACATTCGCCATATGGGCCAGCACGGCTGGCATACGCATGGCGGATTCCGAGGGGCCGAGGAGGGCCATCACGGCCGCCAACATGTAGTTGTACACAGCGCCGTTCGGCTGCGGCCGTCCGCTGGGCAAGGCCGCCACGCCTTTCTCCAGAATGCTCTTCGCCGTGTACACATGCACCAGCTCGTCGTGCCACAGACTCGGCCCGGACAGATTCAGCGACCCCAGTAGCAGCGCCAGTGCGGCTGCGCACACCACCAGCGCGATCTCCCAACGGGGTATGGTGCGCGGGGCGCGTGCTGTATCCGTCGTTACCACCACGTGTTGAGCCTCCTTGGCGCGTGCGCCGTGGAACGATAATACTTGGCTGCGCCGCCACGCGCAACGGACAGGGCAATCGCACTCAACTGGACCGCCGCGGTCAGGTAGTCTTCAGGCGCGACGCCCCTTCCCGGAAGGTTGTAGTGCGAATGCCCAGGCGCAACGGATGCCTTGTCAACGCGGTTCTCTTTCGCTACAGTGGCGTGGCGCCGGACCGGGTCCCGGCCGAACAGGAGGAGCATCATGCCGAAGGAAACCATGTCGCCCCGCGAGCGGTGGTTGGCCGTATTGAACCGCGAGACACCCGACCGCGTGCCCCTGGACTACTGGGCCACGACCGAGACCAGCGACAAGCTATGTGAGCACATGGGGTGCGACTTCGACACGGTCTGCGAACGATTGCACATTGACACGCCTTTCAATGTGGGCGGGCACTACATCGGGCCGCCGCCGCCCGAGGGCGAGGACATTTTCGGTGTTCGGCGCCAAGACGTGGACTACGGAAGCGGCTCGTACAGCGAAGTGGCCAATGCGCCGTTGGCCCAGTTCGCGTCGGTAGACGAGATCGAAACCAACTACACATGGCCGAACCCGGACCATTGGGACTACGCGCACCTCCCCGACCAAGTGGCGGGCAACGAACACCGCATCGTGCGCGGGGGCGGGTCGGAACCCATGCTGGTGTACAAGCAACTCCGCGGCGAAGAGCAGGCGTTCATGGACCTGCTCATGTTCCCTGACATCGTCCACTACTGTCTGGACAAGCTCTTCGAGTTGGCTTATGAGAATACACGTAGAATCTTCGAGACCATCCCCGGTGTGGTGAAGATCACGTACGTGGCGGAAGATGTGGGCGGTCAGTCGTCGCTTCTCTATTCCCCTGACCAGATCCGCACGTTTCTGCTGCCTCGCATGAAGCGCATGATGGACCTCACGCGGCAGGCCGATTCCTTCGTGTTCACGCATACCGACGGGGCAGTGCGCGACATCCTTCCCGATCTTATCGCCACGGGCACGCAGGTCCTGAACCCCATTCAGTGGGTGTGCCCAGGCATGGAACGCGAGGGACTGAAGCGCGATTTCGGCGATGATCTCATCTTCCACGGCGCTGTCGACAACCAACATGTTCTGCCGTTCGGTACCGTGGACGAGGTGCGGCAAGAGGTTCTCGACAACTACCGTACCCTGGGTGCTGGTGGCGGATACATTCTGTGCCCGTGCCACAACATCCAACCGGTCACGCCGGTGGATAACATCATTGCCATGTACGAAACCGGATACGCGGAAGGGTGGCGGTAGAGAATCGCAAGATCCGCCTACGGCGGGCGAGCCCCTCACCCCAACCCTCTCCCTCCTGCGGCGGGCATCCAGGTGCTATTCACCGCCGGGCCACGGGCTGAGCGTCAATGTGTTGTCTTCCTCTCGCACGGTGAAGAGCCGCGGCCGTTCGTTGGGTGCCCGGTTGGGTTGATGCATGCACAGCATCAACTCGCCCTCGAATGTGCGAAACAGCATCCCGTGTCCGCCGTCGTCGGTGTAGATGGGATCGGGGTCCTGCCGCCAAGGGCCTTCGATCTTGCCCGATTCCGATCGCGCCACACCCGTGGCGTATCCATTCTTCCCAAAACTCGACCAAATCATCACCAGACTGCCGTCTGCGGTGCGGTGCATGAATGGTCCGTCGGTGACGCGGCCGGTGCGTTTGTCCGTCCCGGGGATGACGCCAAGAGTCGTCTGCCACGGCGCTTCCGAGGCCTTGAACAACAGTGTGGGTTCGCCGACGGGCGCGTCCAGTTCCGGCGTCAATCGAACCGCGCACATCTCGCCGTCTTCGGTCTGGACCCATTCGTGACAGAACACCATCCACGGCGCGCCGTCGGCGTCGATGAACAGGGTGCCATCCAGGGATTCCCATTCGCGCGGCGTTACCGGACCGTCGCTGTGCGGGCGGTACGGGCCACCTGGTGTGTCCGAGACCAGAATCTGTGTGCCTCGATTGACGTCTTTCGCCTTGAAGGACGCGAACATGTAGTACTTGCCCTTGTAGGCGTGCACTTCGGGCGCCCAATAGTGATGATCGCTCCAGAATCCTTCCGGCGGGCGGAAGGCCTTGAACGGTCCCTGCCACGACTGCAGGTCCTCGCTCACGAAACAATCGAAACCGGGCCCCGGCTTGATGTGGCAGATGGTGCCGAAGACGTAGTACTTGCCCTCGTCCTTCACGGGTAGGATGAAGGGATCCCGCAGGCGGATGTCCTGAAGGGTGAGCGTGTCTGCGTCGGCGGCTCCAGAGACTGCCGCGACTGCTCCGAATAGCGCTAGTGCCATCATGGTGAATCCTCGCTGGGTAGACGTTGGTAGCCACGGCAGCTTACCGTGTGGGACGCGGAGGCGCAAGGCGGATGGAGAGCTAGGAAGAGTATCTCACGCTGAGACGCGGAGGCGCTGAGAGAACTGAGATGGGGAAGAGAGCGGAGGGAAGAAGGATAAAGAGAAGGGGCTCCGGCTCAACGGCTCAGCGTGAGCTAATCTTCGTCCCGATAGTCCAGGACGATTCGCTTGAAGCCGTCCTTCAGGACCGGGGCGCCGAAGTTCATGAGCAGTCCGACGCTGAGGCCCGTTGCCTTCAGGTAGGTCAATACTTGGCGGGAGTGTACGGGCAGAATCGATTCCTGAGCCTTCAACTCGACGATGACCTTGTCCTCGACGATAAGGTCGGCACGGAAGCCGAGTTCGAGTCGTGTGCCATCCCATTCGAACGGGACATCCATTTCGGCCTGGACTTGCAGGCCGCGCTTGCGGAGTTCTCGGGCCAGGATCTCTCTGTAGACGGATTCCAATAGGCCGGGGCCGAGAGCCTGATGAATGTGAATGGAGGCATCGAGAACGTGTCCGGCTATTTCATTCACACGCATCGCGCATATCCCCCTGTCTCACGCTGAGTCGAAAGTCCGGCCCTTTCTCTCCTCTCAGCGCCTCCGCGCCTCAGCGTGAGGTTCTCTTCTGCCCGATGGAGCAAGTCGCCCAAGAGCTGACCGCGGCTGTCTACAGTTCCGCCCTATCCAACTCGTCGAGTTCGTCTTGGATGCTTTGGGTGACGGGGAAGCGGAAGCCGGTCTTGGGATCGAGATCGACGGTGAGCACTTTCATGGCTACGGGCAGTTGTTCCCGTTTCCATTGGTTGTAGGCAAAGAGTTTGCCGAACTGGGCGGTCCATGCGCGCAACTGTTCCGCGTCGGTGCCGGGATGGCGGTGGACCAGGATGCGCCAGCAATCGGGCAAGGCCATGCGGCGTCGCGCGAATAGGTACAGCAAGTCGTCGAGGACCACGTAGGGCATGAGGTCGGCTTCATCCTGCTGATCGGGCGCGAGTTCCGCGCTGGGTGGGATGGCTAACACTGCGTCGAGGGCCGTGACGCCGTCGCGTTGCGCCACGTGTTCGAGCAACCGGCTGACCAGGGTCTTGGGCACGTTGGCGATGGGCGAGTATCCGCCTTGGTTGTCGCCGCCGGTGGTGGTGTAACCCACTGCCGCTTCGCTGAGGTTGGACGTGACCAGCAGCAGACCGCCGGCGCTGTTCGCCCAATTCAGCATCATGTTGCCGCGCACGCGGGCCTGGAGGTTCTGGCGCGCGATGGGTGTGACGTGCTCTTCACCGCCGACCAATTCCGCGGCCTTGGCCAAGGCAATCGCCGATTCTTCCTCGATGGACACTACCTGGAACGGCACGCCGAGCTCTTTCGCCAAGGACAGCGCCGCGTTCTCGGTGGCGCTGGTGCTGTAGGCTTTGTTGGGGAGGTACACCGTGTCCACGTGGTTCGCGTAGGCACCGGCATCCGCGCCGTCTTTGAAGGACTTGGCGGCATGGACCGCCAGCAGCAGGCACAGGGCACTGTCGCGGCCGCCTGACAGGGCTATCAGGTATCGCTCGAAGGCGCCTACCTTTTCGAAGTAGTCGCGCAACCCGAGGACCAGTGCATCGAACAACTCGTCCAGGTACTGCTCCGCTTCGTTGGCGGGCGTCGTAGCGTCGTCGGTCGGACAGAAGAAGCTGGCGGGCAACTGAGCGGCGTAGTCGGCCACCGACGGTTCCGCATACGCCCCTCCGTCGATGTCAACGAGTTCGACCGCCTGTGAGCGTTCTTTTCGAGAGGCCACTTGGCGCCACGTGGAATTCTCGCCGCGTGCGCGCGCCACATCGTCGAGGTTCACCACGCCCGATACCAGCGTCGAGTACGAGCGGGACAGAATCGGCCCTTCCGCTACGATGGCGGTCGGCGTGGCCACGAATCC